>CAZSNX010000281.1:0-6123 GCA_964607945.1 uncultured Candidatus Obscuribacterales bacterium | reverse complement strand
ACTTAATCTGAAAGCCGTCAGCATCATCGCCAGCAAGCGAAGAACCAAACTGATCATCACTTGCGACTGCGGCGTATCCAACTTTGCAGAGATCAATTTCGCGCGCTCTCTTGGTGTCGACACGATCGTTACCGATCACCACACGATGCCGGAATTGCTACCGCCGGCAGTGGCGATTTTGCATCCGAAACTGCTGGCATCAGAGCATCCGCTCTTCGATCTGCCGGGAGTTGGCGTAGCCTACAAGTTGTGTGAAGCTTTGCTGCAAGACCGCGGCATGCCGGAGGAAGTCGAGCAGCTGCTGGATTTCGTCACGCTTGGAATGATCGCCGATCTCGTTCCTTTGGTCAGAGAGAATCGCTATCTGGTTCAGATTGGGCTGCCAAAGTTGGTTGCCTCGCGCCGTCCCGGATTGCAAGCATTGTTGGCCCAGGTCAAAACCAACGGCGGCACCGATGTCGTCGGCTTCGGTTTGGCCCCCAGAATCAATGCGGTTGGGCGCCTGTCGGATGCCAATCTTGCAGTCGAGCTCATGACTACAGAAGATCCCAGTGTCGCTGAGCGCATCGCAAATCAGTTGCAGAACGAGAATGCCCGACGGCAGGAATTATGCGACAAGATTTTGCTCGATGCCGACAGGATGCTGTCGGAGAAAGTTGATTTCGCAAACGACCGGGCGATCGCAATCTACAAGGAAGGATGGCATCATGGAGTTGTTGGCATAGTAGCTTCCAGGCTTGTTGAGAAGTATCATCGTCCGGTTTTCATCGCAGAGCTCGATCCCGACGAGCAGATTGTAAAGGGCTCGGCCCGTGGTGTCGACGGCATCGATCTTTATGAAGCGCTGAAAGCAAACGAGAGTTTGCTGTCGCGCTGGGGCGGTCATAAAATGGCGGCCGGGTTTGCGGTCGAGGCGGATAAGGCAGATGCATTTTGTCGCGCTATTACAGAGACGTGCAATCGTATGTTGGCAGAGAAGAGCTTAAAACCTGTTCTTGAGCTTGACGCTGTCGTTGCTCCGGCGCAAGTTTCAATTGAGCTGGTCAATCGGCTTGCCCGGCTGGCACCGTTTGGAATGGCCAACAAGAAACCGCTGCTTGCAATGACCAAGTTGGTCTGTGCTGGTAGTCGGTCTTTGGGCAAGGAAGGCAAGCACAGCCGAATAATGCTCAAAGATCCGGAATCCGGTGCGGTTTTCGAAAGTGTTCTGTGGAACAGCAAAGGGCGTGTTCCGGTGGACAATCAGCTGCTCGATGTCGCTTTCAGCGCTGAGATTAACAGCTACAACGGGCAGGAGCGTCTGCAGTTGGTACTGTCTGACTGGATAGACTTATCTGCCGGAGGATCTGCTCGCAATCAATCGACGTCGGAAGCCTCAATACCTGAGGTTCGACGAACGACACAGTTGGCTGCGCCGGGAGGCGCCGGGCAAAGGTCGGGGCGGTCGCCGGCACCCAGTGCTGCGCCGGCTATTAATGACAGTGCCGGAACCACTCAATCAAGCAAGACCACGACAGCTCGCGAGTCGACTCAGGTTGCTGGCGGCAGCGGAGTGTCAGTAGATGATCTTGCGGAACGCAGATCCGCATCTCCAGCCAGGTCCAGCGAGTCCGTGCCACCAGATGCAGTGCGAGGTGGGGCGCTCGCTGCCACTAATATCTCTTGGAAGGATTTGCGAGAGCATGACTCTCCCTTGGATTTGCTCGGTGCGGCCAATCGAAAGCTTGGCGCTAAGCTACTGGTTTTCTGTGAGACATTGCCGAAAGTTCCAGCGGTCGCTTTTGTAGACAGAACTACGGTGACTAGCCAGGGGCACCTTCTATTTTGGCAGTATCCGCCGTCCATGCAAGTCTTTAAAAGTCTCCTTCTAAAGTCTGGAGCTAACAATGTATACCTGCTGAAGTCGTCATTATCTGAGCCGGAAGAACCTTCGGTGTTTGTCAAGAGGCTTGTCGGGCTAGTTCGTTTTGCTGTCAATCAGCGTGAAGGAAAGGCGGAGAGTGAAAAGCTTGAGGCGGCTCTGGGCACCACTAAAATGTGTATTGCGCTTGGATTGAACATCCTGCGAAAGTTAAATGTCGTAGATTGGTTCGCCGAAGATGGCTTTCTGTACTTGGACCTTTTTGAGCAGTCTGCCGGTTCACCTGAAAGCCTGCCAGAGTTTCGCCAACTGGCAAATGCGCTCAAGGAGATTCATGATTTCCGTACTTGGTGTGCCGAAGCCAGTCTTAAGGAGATACAATCGGCAGTTACGCCGAATCAGATAGACTTAAAGGCTCGGCAGAGTGCAACCAGGAGGACCGATGAGTTCGACGAATTCCAAGACGCAGACGGAGTCGGACCGGAAGACGCAGTCGGAGCTGCTTCCGCTTACTCAGACTAAGATCGATTGGCTGAAGAGCACGATTAGGGATGTTCCTGACTTTCCCAAGCCCGGTATTATGTTTAAGGACCTTACAACGTTGTTGGGCAACGCTGAAGCTTTTGCCTATGTAATCGATGTGCTGGCGGAGAAATATAAGCAACTCCAACCAGCCTACATTGCGGGTATTGAAGCGAGGGGTTTCATTCTGGGCGCAGCCGTAGCCTATAAGCTGGGAATTGGCTTCGTTCCAATCCGCAAGAAAGGGAAACTACCTTACAAGGTGGAGCGTCAAACCTATGACCTGGAATACGGTACGGATGCTGTTGAAATACACATAGATGCTGTAGAACGTGGCGCAAATGTTGTACTGATTGATGACCTTCTGGCGACCGGTGGCACGGCGAGCGCTGCTTGCCAGCTCTTACGCACAGTCGGCGCAAATGTGGTTGGTATCGGATTCGTCACTGAACTGGGTTTCTTGTCTGGCCGAGAGCGACTTCCGAAAGATGTTGATCTCTTTTCGATGTTGACCTACTAAGTTGCAATCTTAATTTTGCCTTCATGATTGGCTTGGTGTGCGCTTCTTTGGATTAGAAGTGTCACACGCCGTTCGAGGTCGCTGATGATAGACTTTGCTGCGCTGTGCGATAGCACTCGTAGTTTAGTTTATCGAGAGGACCTTATGAAGAAACAGTTTGCTCTTATCAGCATTCTAGCGGCATCGCTGTGTTCATTTTCAGCTGCGCTGGCAGAGGATTCAGCTAAGGATTCCTGCTCGACTGGACAAAATCTGGCTCCAATCAAGGAAGTAGGAATGTACCTCGATGGTTATCACACTTATAAGCACGAGGATAAGCTGTCGGGAGAAAAGCAGCGCCAGGTGCGAACCGCTCACTACTGCAAGCAAGTCAATCCAGATATGTTTCAGTGCCTCATTTACGATGGCAACGGCCCGAATGCGAAGTGTATCGGCGTTGAATACGTTATTACCGATAAGCTGTTCCAGACGCTTGCTGCCGACGAGCAAAAATATTGGCACCCCCACGATGCTGAAGTAGATACCGGATTGCTTATTCTGCCTGGATTGCCGGAAGAAAAGCAGAAGGAGATCTTAGGCGTTTTGCGCTCGACGCACGGAAAGACCTGGCAAGTATGGCCGAATCTAGCCGATCAAGTTCCACTGGGAGAGCCGACTTTGATGTGGAGTGTTGATCCTGACAAGATTAATTCGGCTACCAAGAAGAGCGCTGCTGCTCGTAAGGTTGATCCGACCTACTAAGTAAGCAATTGGATTGAGTTACAAGAAAGGGAGAGGGGGTCTATGAACTCCTCTCCTTTCTTCTTGGCTTTCACAAGGATAGAAAAGCCTGGGCGCACCGCCGAAGTCAAGTGGGGTGTCCGTATTTTAGAGTAAAGCAAACAAGTTGAGTTTTGCATCAACCGATGGCGTTTCTGATTTTTTGAACTGTAGAGCGATTGATTCACTTGCTGAAACGTCAACCGATATCGGTTGACGTTTCAGCTGTAAGGAAACGGCGTGTTGTCAAGGATCGACTATTCGAAAAGGTGAACTGGTGATTTCAAGTGGCTATCGAGAATGGGCGCTTGGAATTTCCGGTTCTCTAACAATATTGTCTTGTTTCTTCTTGAGCTTAAATTGCAGCCAGTTCTGGAAATCATCTACGTAGGAGAAGACGACCGGAACCACCACCAAGGTTAGTACGGTGGAAGTAAGCAAACCGCCGATAACAGCCACTGCCATCGGAGATCTTGCTTCCGAGCCTGCACCAATCCCCAGTGCGATCGGAAACATTCCAGCGATCATTGCAACTGTGGTCATCAAAATTGGGGGCATGCGAGCTTCCCCGGCGCTCATGATTGCTTGCCAACGAGGAATTCCTGACTTCATCGCCATGATTGAGTATTCAACCAGCAAGATGGCATTCTTGGTCACTAGACCCATTAGCATTACTATTCCAATCAGTGCATACATACCCAAAGATTTCCCGGTGACAAAGAGCCCTATTAATGCCCCGCCCAAAGCTAGAGGCAGTGACATCATAATTGTCATCGGTTGTAGAAAGCCTTCGAATAGTAAGACCAATACGGCGTAGATTAGAAGAACCGCCGCCCCGATTGCACTTCCAAAGCCATCGAACACGTCCCTTTGAATTTCCGCATCGCCTGATGGTTGCTCGCTGATTCCCTGGGGCAGCTGCTTGTATGCGGGCAGTTTGTGAACCTGCTCCATTGCTTGTCCCAAGGTCATGTTGCCTTCCAGGCTAGATTCTACGGCTACTTGTCGGGCGCGATCGAACCGATCGATTTGAGCTGCACCGCTGCCCATTTCTACTTGTGCGACGTTACGCAGCGGAATGAGCCGACCGTCCTTGCCGGCCACTTTCATGTTTCTGATTATGTCGATGTTGTTGCGATGGCTTGGGTCAATCTGAACGCGAATGTTGATCTGGCGGTCTTTCAGATTGAACTTCGCCAGATTGTAGTCGGTATCACCTAAGGTGCCGATCAACGCTGTTCGCGCGATCGCTTGAACCGAGACTCCTTGCTCGGCGGCTCGGGCGAAGTCCGGTTTGACCAAGATCTCTGGTCTAAGCAATGAAGCGCTCGATGTAACATCAGATAGCCCAGGCAATTTGCGCATCTCATCAGTGAGGGTCTCTGCCGCTATACTAAGTGCTTCCGAGTCGTTGCCTGTTAGGAGCAAACGGAGTGGTTTACCCGGCATGCCGGCTGCTCGCGAGAAGCCCAGTCGAGCGCCGGGTACTTTCAGTAGCTCGGGCCTGATTGTGTCCTCAAATTGCTTTTGGGAAAGTCGTCGCTCAGACTTAGGTTTCAACGATATGTATAGCCTGGCGGCATTTACGCCGCTCTTGCCGGTTGTTCCAGTCCCGCCAATCATCGCAAATACATTGTCCACTTCCGGGCGAGTCTTAATGATGTAGGTAAGGCGATCCACGACTTTACGCGTATCCGTAATCATTGAGCCTGGCTGCAGGTCTACTTCCAGCAATACCTTTCCGCGGTCTACATCTCCAATCAAAGAAGTGTGCAGCAAGAAAATTGGAAACAGACTGAGCACGAAAACACCAACTGCCATTGCAATGGTTTTTATCCGGTGCTTGAGAGCCCAGGCGAGAACTTGATCGTACAAACTGTTTAGCTTGCCTGTATGCTCTTGTCCGGTCATTGGTTTCATCCAGTAAGCAGCGATCATTGGTGTGACCATACGTGCTACCACCAGCGAAAAGAAGACAGCTACGGCGACAGTCAGTCCGAATTGCTTGAAGAACTGTCCCGGAATACCGCCCATGAAAGCTACTGGAACGAAGGTAACAAGAATCGTCATAGTGGTAGCGATGACTGCCAAGCCAATCTCGTCTGACGCGTCGATGGCGGCTTGATATGGAGTTTTGCCCATCCGGATATGCCTGACGATATTCTCAATCTCTACGATTGCGTCGTCTACCAGAATTCCAATTACAAGTGCCAGCCCCAGCAGAGACATGTTATTCAGCGTAAAGCCGGACCACTTCATGACGGCGAAGGTTGGTATCGCTGACAATGGCATTGCCATTGCTGAAATTAGCGTGGCCCTCCAGTCGCGCAGAAAGGCCCAAATTACAATAACCGCCAGCACAGCTCCTAAAACCAGAGCGTCCATGGATGCGTGATACGACTCGCGGACAAACTCGGCTGTCGTAAAGATCTTCTTGATCTTCACGTCCGGAGGCAGAGTC
>CAZSNX010000280.1:1170-6144 GCA_964607945.1 uncultured Candidatus Obscuribacterales bacterium | reverse complement strand
TATCTTTGTTTTCGAGCAAGTTGGAGTATTCGTCCTCGCGTTTGTTGAGCGCTTCAGTGAGTTCGGCATAGCGAGTGTTGAATTCCTCATACCGCGAATTGAGCATATCTTGAGCTTCCGCCAGCTCTTGATCTTTAGCCGCCAAGAGCTGCTCGAACTCATTTTCTCGCTCTTCTATCGCTTTGCGCATCTCTTCGTTAGCAGCACGCAGAGCTTCAAGCTGAGCTCTGGTTTCCGGATCGTCAAAAGGGACAGCATTGCCGCCACCTCCCGGCTCGTCACCACCAGCTGTTGCGGCGTTGACTTGCCTGACTGAAATCGTCGAGCGCGGCGGCGGCTCTGCAGCTTGCACCGCCTCGTAGGCTGCTCTGAACAGATCTCCGGAAAGTCGCTGAGTACCCAGCAACTCAACCAAGCGCCTCAAGAGATCGGCGGGATGATCAGCCGGGAAGATAGCCATATACGCGCATTTGAAAGTCCAGGGATCGATTGCACCGGTCGACAGTTGATCGGCCAGGTTCATCACGAGCTGATCCGGCGAATACTTGTCATCGACGGATGCTTTCGCCTCCATTGCAGCCACCAGCTGATCGATAGCCGGAACCAGCTCGCCTACCGCTTTCATCGGCTCAAGCGCCGCTGAGAGCGATTCAGTCAGACTGTTCAAGTTAAGCCCGATTTCGTAGAGAGTTTGATTTTTAAGCGTGTCCGAGAGGTTTTTCATCACCTCGGTCTGCTCGTCGGCTATCCTTTGCAAGGCTGCCAGATTGAGCGCGCACGCATTCATCGCTGAGTCGACATTGGTCAACAACTCAGTGACGGCAGCCGGTATCGCCGGTGGCGGCGACTGGGCCGTCACCTGTAAGACTGCCAGATTAGTGGCACAGGCATTGGTTGATTCGTCGATATGAGCGATCATTGCCAACAACTCAGGCGGCAAGGACGCCTGTTGGACGGTGTGCGAGACAGTCTCCGGCACTGCCGGCAGCAACTGCTGCTCAATTTCCGCAGCCGGAGCTGGGGGAATCGGAGCAGGCGGCGGTGCGGCCGGAGCGGCCGCCGGTGTGACAGCATTCGCTCCATATCCAGGGTTCGGGAGCACCGGCGGGAAGAGCGAATCCATCACGGAAGTCAACGTCGATTGCGGTCCGGCATCAGCTGGAGCCGGTGGCGGCGGCATCTCCGGCAAGTGGCCGGCACCTGTTTCACCTGGGCGATGAAGATGTTGGAAGGCAGAAGGCACCGGATTCGGTTCAACCGCTTCTTCTGCAGGAACCGGATCGTCCCCGGTATTGCCTCCTGCGAATGCTTCCTCAGGCAAGGCGGCCTTTGCCAAAGATCCTCTCAGTCGAGCCCGTCTGGCAGCAAGCGACGTGGGTTCGTCACCCGGCTGTTTGCTAGGCGGCATGTCGTCATAGGATCCCATCGACTTACCCTTGTCCTCCCGAGCCATTCGGCCATCCTTTCTTTGTCTGAGCTAAAGACGTTTTGTCCAATAATACGGAACCGAGCGAGTCTGGCTGACTTTAGTAATGACTCGTTACCGCATTAAAACTGCAACTCGAAGGAATAAGTCGGGATCTATCCCTCCATATACCAGCTTTCCCGAATTGCGCCCAATTTAACCGCCGTCTGTATAACACCACTTTCACGGGGAATAATTTAGCCCCGTGAAACCATTAAGTCATTGAGCTTCGAAAGTTCTTGAGCTGTCAGTACCCCCAAAATTGCTTGTGGTTCGTACCAATAGTATAACCTCAAATGCCTGATTCCCAGGAGATAAAATTACACTTGACAATCGCCTGTCGCCTCTGTACGATGCAGCAGCCGCCAATACATATTAAGATGTAGGTTGATCGGCTTACCAATCGAAATTCAAAAGCGCTCAAACCGGCCAGCCGGCGACAGCAATCCGGTTGACAGGAACCGGGACTAAATGCACCCTTTAGCTAACCGTATTACTATCCGAAAACACGCATTTAACGCTATTATCGAGTCAGGTGGACGAATGTCTGCTTTGCAGGAGTGGTAGCCAGTTGGAAATACTTCTTTGCCAGGCTTGCGGTTCAATCCTTCGGGGCAAGAGCAAATATTGCACCGGCTGCGGAGCCTTTGTCTCGCGTTATTCGCCGACCACCATCTCCTCGTCCGGTCGCTCATCAAGCCCGCTTACGATTAACTTCGCGCCCGATCCGCTTGTCATGGAAAAGGCGATCTCCAGACGGCAACTAGACCAGTATCGTACAAGCATGGAAGGCAACGGCTCCAATGGTGGCAATGGCAACCATTCCGACCCAAGCAGCACGCTTGCCGCCTACGACACATCCCCGCAGTCACCGGAGCCCGCCGAACCCGAAGTCGAATCAGTCGGACCAACGTCATTGCTAGGGTCTGTGCTCAAAGGAGTCGCCAACCAAAGAGCTCCTTTTGGCTCCGATGCCACCAGCCTGATCTCATTCGACGAAGAGCCTGCCGCACCGGCAATTCCCGAACCGCTCCCACCGCTGAGTCCGACACCGAGTCCACCGGTCCAAACAGAATACGATGTTGCCGCTCAGTCCCAACCGACTTATCAACCGGCGTCACCACCTTCTTCATTTGGCGGCTTTCCGACGGAAGTAGCCAGACCGGCTGAAACAGCTCCAAATCTTCAAGCAGCTGCAACTTTTGGCGGTTATCCGGCTCAACCGCCGGCAGCAAGTTATGGCACAGAGCAAGCAGCCCAACCGGCAACCGCTTTCGATCCGGCCAGCACGCTTGCGGGAAGTCAACCGGCATCGGTGCAAGCTTCGGCCGAACCGCCGATCGCCGCCTCCGCCACCGGTCCGCTCGTGCCGCCTGCCGCGCTCACTCAAGGCGGCAACTCAAACTTTGCCTCGCCCGCTGCCGCAACCAGCGGACCGGTTTTCTCGGCTCGAGTTCCGATTCCTTTCCTGCCCCGTCCATCCAATTTCCTGCGCAGCCAGCCCAACTCATCCGAACTCGACAGCATCCCCACACCAACGGCAGACCCAGCCTCCGCTTTTGCTCCGGTCGCCGCAGCCGCGCCACCGGCACCAAGTCAGCAGACTGCGTCTCAGCCTTTCGACTCGCTTACAGACGATCCTTTCTTCTCCCAACCAGCCAGCATTCCACCGGCAGGAGCTTCTAACGATCCATTGTTCAACCCGGCAACTGCTCCCTATCCGGTGACCGGACAAAACGATCCGCTCTTCAGCCCAGCTCAAAACCTGCCTGGCTCTGGATTTATTCCAAACGATCCGCTCTTTGCTCCGGCGGCTCAAGCTCCAGCTGCTAATCCGGTTCAAACAGACCCTCTGTTCACTCCGGCTCCAAGTACGGCTGTTTCCGCAGCAGCCATTGCCCAGACGCAACCGGCACCGCAGGCTTCACCTGACCTGTTTGCGCCAGCCGGAAATTCAGCAAGCAACAGCTCAATGCCGGGAGCTCTGCCACCCGATCCGCGCCAGACCGGTATCTTCGGTAAGCAATCAGTAAATCCGACGGCCTTCTCCTTTGGAGAACCTACAATCACCTCGCCCAGCGCGGAAGCTATTTTGCCTCCACTCTATCCGGTATCCGGACCGGAGCCGCCTCCACCGGCATCGACACCAGCTCAAACGGTTCAGACAGTTCAAGCGCCGGCAGCTCAACCGGATGGATTTTTTGCAGCAACCGGCACTCCGGCCAGTCAACCGACTGCAACTACGAGCGGGTTCGATTTTTTCAATGCGCCGGCAGCAGCGGCACCGGCTCCGGCTCCGGCTCCGGCTCAGCAGCCTTCACTGCAAGCTCAAGCACAAGTCCAGCCGGCAACCACGCTTTCACCGATGGATTTATTCCAAGGTGAGGTAATTTCGCATCCTCCCGGTTCATCCGGACCGCAGCCCAATCAATTTCCATCACAAAATCAACCGGTATCGATGGAATTCGATCCCGCTCCTGCCAGACAGGCAGCTCAAAGCGCCTCGCCGGCCAGCGGCTTTTATGACAGCGCTCCAGCCCCGGTCGCTCCTTCAGGCCATACAGCCGACTTCAACCCGGCAGCCGGTCTGAGTGCACCTCCGGCCAGTCCCAACCTACCGGTATCAGCAGAACCTTCCGCCGGAGGCGCCCCGACCTCCGGCGCAGACTTCTTCTCCGGTGGCGGTCAAGCTGCAAGCGGATCGACCGGCTCGGCAAAAGCGGATGGACCAAAATACTCCGGACTGGATCGCGAAGAAGCCACTGACAAGAATGAGGACGACGAGCAAAAGGCAAGTTCCAAAGACAAGTCAAGCACCGGTCTGAGAGATAAAGCGGCCAGAGAAAGCGATGCTCCAGCTGCCAAAGGCTCGTTCTTCGAGCAAGTGATGGAATTCCTGAAGGACTTGGACGGCGAATGCAGCGTGCTCGGCAAGATGCTGCCGAAAAAACAAGTGCTGATCTGCGGAGCGGTGCTTGCAGTGATCGGTATTCAAGTTTCATTTGCCATGTTCGGCATGGTCAGCAAGGGAATAACCGGCGCGCTCGGCGGGATGCAGCAGCAGTCCGCCAATAATGCCGCCTCACAGGTTCCACCGCTGTCCGGCACCTGGGAGATAGCCTATCAATCGTTGACCGAGCAAAAGGTACACCCCGGCACTGTCGCCTTGAACCAAAAGGGCAGCAACCTTTATGGAGAAGGCCGCGACGAAGCGATGTTCGTCATGCAAGGCACGTACAATCCGCCCAAGGTAATGCTAAGCAAGCAGTACATTGTTGATGGCCAGCCGAAAGGCAAACCGATTACCTGGATTGGCAAGGTGACCTATTCGAAGCAAGAGCCACCGTTCATGGATGGAACTTTTGTCGCGTACATCAAGAAGGGCGTGTTTACCTCCGCTCATCTGGAGGAGGTACGAGGAAATTGGCAAGCTCAGATGGTGCCGATTACTCAACCCGGTGAAGTGCGAAACAATTTCAGCCGAAATCAGCCGCCGCCGGCAGCCAGTT
>CAZSNX010000280.1:0-1160 GCA_964607945.1 uncultured Candidatus Obscuribacterales bacterium | reverse complement strand
TTCAGAGCAACAGCCCGGCAATGAGCAACAGCAAGATACCAGCGCTGCCGTGGGCGTAAATCTGCCTGATCTCTTCATGAAGATAGCGGTGGGGCTTTTGTTCTTGGGAGTTTTACTGGTAATCGGATCGCTCAAGCTCTTCGGACCGAGCGGATTGATCAATATCTGGTCAAAGAAAGAGTACATTCCATCCCAGTTCAAGTCGCAGCACAAGAAGATGCTCAAGGAGCTTGGCAAGCCTCTGAAGCCAGGCGGCTTACCACTGGGCGAGCGCGAAGATTGGCATGCCCTGAAAGTTGGTGAACCGAAGGAGTTGCACCTAACACCGG
Source organism: uncultured Candidatus Obscuribacterales bacterium (assembly GCA_964607945.1). GTDB lineage: Bacteria > Cyanobacteriota > Vampirovibrionia > Obscuribacterales > Obscuribacteraceae > JAGVKB01. The sequence goes on along the minus strand of CAZSNX010000280.1, from coordinate 831 downwards.
AGATGCGTGACTCGAATCCGCACATGCTAATCATGGGAGCCGGTGCCAAAGGCAAGAGTCGGTTGATTGCCAACATGATCACTCATGACATTCAAAGTGGCGACAGAGCAACGGTTCTGATTGATTCGGACGGGCACCTGGTAGATCTGATTTTACGCTGGCTTGCTTCCCATCCGAAAGGCAAGGAATTCTCCCGCCGGGTACTTGTAATCGATCCCACCAACAAATCCGGCTGTGCCGCTTTCAATCCGTTGGAACCGCCGGAAGACGGCGACTACCAAGCGGCAGCATCGTCGGTAGTGTACGGCTTCAAGGCCATATATACCGAACCACCCGGTTCGCAAACGCAATGGAACCAACAGACAGCCAACATTTTGCGAAACTCGGCTTTGCTGCTGATGGCCAATGGCAAGACCTTAACTGACTTACCGCGACTACTGGGCGACAACGATTTCCGCGATGAATTGCTTGAAAAGATTGAACGCCGAAAAAACGAGCGGGTAGAGTTTATTACCCTGCTCGACCAATGGGCACAATACAAGCGATTGGCCAGAACGGATCAGTGGATCAACTGGGTTGAACCGATCCTAAACCGAGTCACACCGATGTTGGGCGATCCGAGAATTCGTCCGATTTTGACCAGCGCCAAAGGTGATCTCAGCCTCAGACAGATTATTCAAGATCAGCAAGTGCTGCTCGTCAAAGTCCCGCAAGGACAGCTGGATCAAAACGCCGCTCTGCTGGGAAGCTTACTGGTCACCGGCATCAAACAAGCTGCCCTCTCGCTGTCAACGACCAGCACCAAAAAGCATTTCACCGCTCTGTATCTCG
>CAZSNX010000279.1:0-6159 GCA_964607945.1 uncultured Candidatus Obscuribacterales bacterium | reverse complement strand
CTTTGTGGTCGGCACTGTCATGGGTGTTTTCCTGTTGGTGGTCGAAATGAAAAAGGCCGACCTCTTGAAGGAAGTTTGGCGTCCGGCGCTGGCCGGAATGATAGTCGGGTTCTCGCTTTTGGGTCTGTCGACCTTTTTGCTTTCGATGATGACCGGAATGGGTGGAACCGGGTTGCCCTGGTTGCAATTCGGGCTAATGGGCGCAGCCGGCGGCGTGTTGCTGGGTATAGTGTCTGTAGGAACGAGAGTTTCCAAGCCGTTTCCTTTTGGTCCGGCGTTGGCAATCGGCGGAATAGCGGCAATCTTTTGGGATCCGATTGGCTCTCTTTTCGGTGGTGGGGCATAATGGGTTTTGTTGTCGCTTAGGGCGAAAGGACGAAGGTAGTGTTTGGATTCGGTAAAAAGAAGGGGCCGACACTCGGACTGGACGTCAATAGCGCAAGCGTTTCCGTCGTCCAGATGGAGAAAACCAAGGTCGGGATCGAACTAACCCGCTATGGCTCGATCCCAACGCCGCCAAATACGGTGAGAGAAGGGCTGATAGCAGATCCCGAAACTGTCGGTGCGGTCGTGCAAGATTGCTTGATTCAAGCCGGGCTCAACCTTTCCGGTGCGCCACCGGTGCTTAATGCCGTAGTGCCCGGTCAGTCCGTGGTTATTAGATTGATGCCTGTACCCACTGGCATGCCGCCCGATGAGCTAGCCGATGTCGTCACCCAGGAAGCGATCAATCACGTGCCGTTTCCGCTGAAGGAAGCCAATCTCGACTGGTCAATCATGCCTGCCACCGAACGAACCGATCCCGATGGGGTGAGGCGTGTCGATGTGATTTTGGCGGCGATTCAAAAGGCAATCGTGGACAGCTACTGGCGGATGGCGGAGTCTGCTGGCGTTACACTTGGGCGCCTGGATATATCTTCGCTTTCAACGATTAGAGCGCTCAGCTTCGCCGGCTATCTCGATCAGCCCGACCACCTTATTATGTCGGTCAACATTCGGCACGAGGCCACCGATATTAATTTGATCCGCGGCGGAATGCCTTTGTTTACCCGCTCGGTCTTGCTCGGGCTGGAGACGCTGGGCGAGGCGGTTTCACGCAGCCTTGATATGTCGGTCGAAGATGCGGTAAATCTGTTGCCGCAGGTGCAGCTGTTCGGCATGGCCAGTGTCGAGCCGAGAATCGGTCAGGCTGCGCAGATTTCACGCACCGTATTTGGTGACATAACCGACGAAGTCGGCCGCTCGCTCGAGTTTTACAGATCGCAAGTAGGCGAAGTCCAAATCGATCAAATTATCCTCTGCGGACCGGGCTGCCTGGTGCCGCAGATCGATGAGTTCATGTCCAATCGCTTGAACATCGCAGCGGTCTTGGCTAATCCGTTTCGGGTCTTGTCTTCCGGAGCAGAGCTGGTGCCGGCCGGGCGAGCGCCGGCCGAGACCATGGTGACCGGCAGTATCGTCGACACTTCTTGGGCGCCGGTAATTACGGTTGATCTGGACTTGAATAAAGAGGGTCCTTCAATCGGCGCGCTGGAAGGAATTGAAGCTCGTCCGACCGTGCGGATTGTGGAGGAGGACACGCCCTGGTTTCTGCCGGCGATGCTGGGAGGACTTGTTTGTACTTTGATTGTTGGTGCAATCTGGCTCTATTTTTCCCAATTCGATGTTCCCAGCAAGGTGGCGGAGTTGGATCGCGTCAACAAGCAGATCGAGACTGAGAAGCGGCAGCTGACCGATCTTTCGAAACTAAGAGAAGACAACGGTGTTTTGAAGCGCAAGAAACAGCTGCTGGATGAAATCGTCAAGTACAGCCGGCCCTGGTCAGCAGTTCTGAAAACAATTGCGGACAATACACCTGATGGTCTTCAAATCAAGAAAGTGTCTATCCAGGGCAATGCAATCAAGATTGAAGGTGATGCGGTCGATTTCAGCAAAATCTCGGATCTTTCCATCAATCTGGGCGGCTCGCCTTTGTTCATGGATTCCACTGTCGCTTTTGCCAAACGTGATACGCAAGAAGATGCCCGTGTCGTCGAGTTCGGCGTAGTTTCACGCGTCCGTCCGGCCGAAGAGCTGTCTTCAATTGCGACTGCCGGTCAGGGCTCGGCCAAATGAGGTAAATGATGCAGACCAGAGAAAAAATGCTACTGTGCGTTATCGGCTACATCATTGCGGTGGTGCTCTGGTTCTCCGGCGCGTCTCAAGCGTTGACCGAGCATCAGGCCAAGACCGACGAGCTGGATGCTAAGTTAAAGGAGCAGACGGAGTTAAAGATCAAATTGTCAGATCTTTCACGTTTGCAGCAAGAAAAGGTGAAGCTCGAAGGAGAGATCGATCAGCTCAGAGGCTCCGTGCCGAAAAGTCCGGATATTGATATTCTGATAATAGACTTGGAGAAGATGGCGCTCGAAAGCGGGTTGGATCTCGTGTCCGTAGAGGAGCCGGACAAAGACAAGCTGCGAGCGACCGAGGCTGCAGATCAGGAGGCTTCCACTCAGACCAAAGGACCGAAGGGACCAGCGCAGCCGAAACCTGACGACGGACCGCGAGCGCTGGGAGCAAATCCGACCGCGGAAAAGGCGAAGCCGGCGGAGGTTGAAACCGGGTTGGTCAAGCAATTTATGCTCGTGTCGGCCCAAGGCAATTATGCTGGAGCCGTCGAGTTCATGAAGAAGCTGCAAGCCTATCAACGAGTGATTGCAGTCAGTCAAGTCGAAGTCGGTTATCCGACTGAAGGCAAGGAGCAAAAGGATCTTGATTCCAGCGAGCTCAAAATTACTTTCCTGATGACGGCGTACTATCTGCCCTGAGGATATTTGAAGGATGGACGACAACAGAACTACCAGGCCGATCGTAACTGAACGCGGCACACCGATTCGTACCAGGATTATGCTTCTAGTGCTAGCCGGTCTGTTGTTGTTGTGCGGAGTTTACATCTCAGTGACAGCGGTCAGGCAGAAGGAGGAGCCAACGCCTGCGCTGGTCGGCTCAGAAGTACCGATGGCTGGGCCCGCTAAACAAGTACCAGCAGTCGCCGGCGGACCGAAACCGCTGGTAGCAGCAGGTCTCAACGCAAGTAAGCCTCTGCCTCCGGCTGTCAAGCCTAACCCCGCCGGCTCGAATGCACAGACGCCTGCCAACCCGGCGGTGCCTGCGGGCGCGGCTTATCCGCCTGCAAATACTTTGCCGCCTGCCGGACCGGCATCGCTTACAGCCGGTCAACCTCCGGCTGCCGGTTCTAGCGCTCTGACTACAGCCACCAATCAGCCGGCGGTGCCGGTTGCGGCTGGAGCGCAAGGGACTGGTCAACCGACTGTAGTTACCGCCGCAACCGTGCAAGCGCCACCGGTGCAATCTGATTCCGGCTCATTCTTTGTGCCGAAGTCTATTCCTTCGACAACTCGCTTGGTGGCAGCAGTAGATGCGCGCGCTGCTCTCGGCCGAACCGACCCGTGCGCCAAGTTGGAGAATTACAAACCATTCCCCCGTGTCGGTGGGAAACCACAGACAGCGGCGAAAGTCGGCAAACCTGAAATTGCGTTAGAAGGCAAGGACAAGAAAGTCACGCCTCCGCCTCCGCCGCCTGCGCAATTCGGATTAGTGCCACCACCGCCCCCGTCGGATATGTCCGAAGGAATGTCGGTAGCTGAGCTGCCGGCTCCACCGACTAAGCCGTCACTGGCCGGTAAGATGAAGTTGGTGGCAATCGTAGGCGATCGGGCGATCCTGGCATTTTCCGACCGTGCGATTGCTCGCGACAATAGATGGCCGTCTACAGTAACTCTAGGACCTGGAGAGCAGTTCGAATCGATCTCGATGGTTGACGTAACGCCTGATAGTGTGACGCTGGAAGAAGATGGTGAGCGCTCAACAAAGGCGATGGATCCGCTGCGCTGACTGACTTCGAAGTCTGTTTAGGTCTACGGACTCAACGCGCCCAGCGAGCTGAGGAAGCAGGCTTTGGCTGAAAGTTGCTTTGCACGTAAATTGGACTCTTGGTAAGCACGGTCGAGTAGTCTTGCGGTGTATTGACGTTGTAATAAGGTGGCAGCTCGGCGCCGGAAACTTGCGAATCGTCATATCGAAAGAGTTTTGCTTTCAAACCTTGCAGGAAATCGTGTACTTTGAGCTGATCTGCAAACAAGGATTCCTCGAGCGGCTTGATGCAATTCTTTGAATAGATGCCAAGCAGCGGCTCCACTCCTTCCTTATGCGCGAGCACCAGCACGTCGGTGTCGTGCCTTTGAGCTGCCATCTGACGAATCAGGGCCATTTTAACAAGCGGCATGTCACAGGCAATTACGAAGGCATGCGGGTTGCTCGCTACGAGCAGCCCGGACAAGATGCCGCCGAGCGGCCCGCGGTAAGGCAGAATGTCCTTAACCACATCATCGCTTATATGCGCGAATGAGTCAGGTTCGTTCGTGACGAGATAAACCTCGTTGAAGATATCGCGGCTGGTGGCAAGCAGGTGTTCGACTATGGTGCTGCCTCCGTAAGGCAAGAAGGCTTTCGGTCTGCCCATGCGCTTGCTTCTGCCGCCGCAGAGGATCAATCCGGTTACCGGCAACGGCAACGGTTCGCGAGTAGAAGTTTCGATTACTCCGGAAATCTTCTTCCTGGACAGATCCCCTGACTCGTTCTTGATCATTACTGTCGCTATGCTTGTCGATTCTGGCGGCACGGTGCTGTGTTTCCTCTCTATTCGCCACGATATTCGGGCTGGCGCTTCTCGGCGAATGCTGCCAGCCCTTCCAGTCGGTCTTTGGTGTTTAATAACTGCAGATAACATTTGGTTTCGAGCGCGAGACCGGCGGCGAGATCTCGGTCGCAGCCTTGATCGATGGCTTTCTTCGCTTGCGCAAGCGCAAGCGGGGCGCCGGTGGCAATTTCTCTTGCCCAGGTGCGCGCTCTGGCCAGCAGATCCGGATGGCTGTCATTCGGTTCACCGGATGGAATGACTCTGTGCACCAGCCCGATCTCAGCGGCTTCTTTGGCCGGTACCGGGCGGGCCGTCAAGATCAGCTCCTTCGCGCGAGACTTGCCGATCAGGCGAGGAAGCCTCTGGGTGCCGCCTGCACCAGGGATGATACCAAGCTTCACTTCCGTCAGCCGCAGGCTGGCCTCTTCGATCATTATTCTGAGGTCGCAGGCAAGCGAAAGCTCGGTGCCACCTCCGAACGCCGGACCGTTAATGGCCGCGATCGTCGGTTGGGGGAGATTCTCGACGGCCAGCATGACTTGTTGGATCAGGTTTAAATAGTCCAGTACTTCGCCTTCGGACATGCCCTTGCGCTCGGCCAAATCGGCTCCGGCGCAGAATGACTTGCTGCCGGCTCCGGTTAAAATCACGACTCTGGTTTGCTTGTCCTGCGAAAGCTCTGCGCAGGCTTCCATGAGCGCATTGAGCAAGGCTCGATTCAGGCTGTTCATCGCTTGCGGGCGATTGAGCGTAAGCACCGCTACCGGTGGGTCCTTTTCGATCAGAAGCAATTCTGTCATGCGCTTGCCTCCGCTTGAGTTTTGGTCCTTTTCTCTCGACTCGACAGGCATGCTTTCAAATATCTCCCTGGTAATTCCTTGCCTAAAATTTCTTGGGCCAGCTTGCCACAGTCGACAAGCTTTTCGAGGTCGACTCCGGTCTTTATCCCGGATTCATTTAGAAGGTAAACAAGGTCTTCGGTAGCGAGATTGCCGGCAGCGCCCGGAGCATAAGGACAGCCTCCCATTCCGCCTATGCTGGCGTCGAATGTCGTAACGCCGGCATCCAGCCCGGCCAGCACATTAGCCAGTGCTGTGCCCATCGTATCGTGAAAGTGCAGCGCCACTTTCTTGAGGTCGATTTCGCCTGAGATGAGCTTGATGAGCTCCAAGACTTGCTTGGGAGTGGCTGCGCCGATAGTATCGCCGAGCGAAATCTCGTCTACACCCATATCTTGCAGCGCCGGTAAGAGCTTGGCTACAGCCGCTGGATTTACTCGGCCTTCGTAAGGGCAGAAAAATACAACGGAAAGATATGCTCTGACTATTAGCCCGTCTCCTTTTGCTTTCTGCGACAACTCCTGCAAGACGGCCAGAGCTTCGGCAATTCCCTTGTTGATGTTCTTTCTGCTGTGACTCTCAGTCGCTGACATGAATAAGGCGATCTGGCGCAAACCG
>CAZSNX010000278.1:0-6177 GCA_964607945.1 uncultured Candidatus Obscuribacterales bacterium | reverse complement strand
TGCTGCAACAAGCGATACCAAAGAATGTAAGGAAATTCGCACCGCAGTCCTGGCCTACCTAAAGAGTTAGAAGACAAGTATTGCAGCGACACTACCAATGGTGCCAGTCTAGCCAAGGGAAACAGACTTAACCAATGTAGTTCAACTATTTAGACTTGCTGTCCCTGGTACTCGAATGCTTATCTAGAAGACGGAGCCGACGAAGGCGGGTAGTAGTTGACACCGGAGCTTGCCGGAGCCGGCACTGCCGGCTCAGCGGGAGCAGAATCATCCGTGATCCCAGGCTGATCTGCAGAGTTTGCCGGTTCAGACGCCGGCTGCGCAGGAGCTGCTGTTGGTTGGGGCTGGCTAGCAGCAGGCGAAGGCGAAGCCGGAGACGGAGTCGGCGTTATAGCCGGTTCGGTCCACTCCGGAGTTTGCTCGTCCGGCGCCTTTGGTGCATTGATAATAGGAGCGGACGTATACGAATCACCGCTTGCCGGCTGATCGTAGCCTGGCACTGCAGCGGCATCAGATGCTGGAGCGGCCGTGGGCGACGCCGGCAGCGGCAACGACTTGTTCGCGTCCCCCGAAGCTGAAGTCGAGGACTTTCCTGCCTCCGAAGATGGCGACTGCTCAGTAGTCACCGCCGGCTTCGGATGCGGCATCATCATCAAGAAAGCCAGCACGCAGATGACTAATAGCGTGCCGCCTACTATCGACAAGATCAAATTGCGCTTGTTGCCGACTCCGACCGGGCAGTCCGCCGTAAGAAACTTACCGTCTGCCCGCTTGAATAGCGGCGCATTCTTTCGGCTTTCGCGTTTGAATATCAAAGCCTCAGCGTCAGGCAGCTCCATGCCGGTGAAATCGTAGACCTGTAAATGACACTTTTCGCAATAACGATAGCGTTCCTTCGGGTCAGTCCCCTCCCACATCGAGGAGCAAGGTGTGGCAATTTTGTAGTTCTCAATTGGCTCGAACGGCTTTACCGGCTCATTGGCTTTCGCCTTGATCTGCTCGGCGACCTTCTCCTCTTCTTTGGCAGCAGTCTTGGCTACTACTTCCTTAAGCACTGAATGATCAAGCATGGTTTTGGCGGTCTTTTGAGTCACCTTCACCATATTTGCTAGATGCGGCGGTAGATTCGGAGTCTTGGGCACCTCTCCTCCAGGCTGCTGAGCAGCAGGAGAAGCCGGTGCACCTTCAGCTTCAGCGTTCGACTCAGCTTGCCCACCGCCGGTTTGCCCTTGGTCCAAAGAGCCATCTCCTGGCAATTCAGTCATCTCATCCAAAGCCTCAAACCGGTTCAAATCCAAATCACGCAGATGCCAATTTCACCATTTCCATTTATGCCCAGTAAGCCGTCTTTCAATCCTGACTTAACTTCTGACGGCTCAACCTGCTGCTGCGGCGACTTAACCAGCCGCCATCTTAGCCTTCATCCTTACCCGCTCCAGCTCCGATTTCAATTCGTTCAAAGTTTGATAGCGATCGCTCGGATTCTTATCTAGTGCCTTACTGATAATCGGCTCCAAATCCTCCGGCAGATTCAAATCCGGACGAAGCTCCCGCAAAGGCGCCACTGGCTCCTCCAAATGCTTCAGCATCACGTCCATGCTGCTTTCACCCATATGGGGAGGGCAACCGGTAAGCGATTCATAGATTACACAGCCCAGGGAATACAAGTCGGAGCACTCGTCCAACGATTTACCACGGACTTGCTCAGGACTCATGTACGGAGGGCTTCCAAAAACCTGCCCAAGCTGAGTTAACTCAATCGGTGTCTTGGCTTCTTGGTCCTTCAACTTAGCAAAACCAAAGTCGAGAATCTTTACCACCGGGTTGCGCCCTGAGTACTGCTTCAGCATGATATTGCTTGACTTGATGTCCCGATGAAGAATGCCCATTTCATGAGCATGCGAGATGCCATCACAAGCTTGAATTGAAAGATCTAGCGCGAGGTCGAGCGGCAATGCGCCAGTTTCCGCAATCAAATCAGCCAGGCTGTTGCCTTCGATAAATTCCATCACCATATATGGTTGCCCGCGTTCGGTTACTCCGAAATCATGAATGGTAATGATGTTATGGTGATCAAGCCTGCTGACTGCCTTTGCCTCACGTTTGAATCGCTCGATACTCTCGTTTTGCAATTGATGAGAGTGAAGCATTTTGATGGCAACCAGCTTCTCCATCATCGGATGCATCGCCTTGAAAACCAGCCCAAGCCCGCCTTCTCCCAGAACTTCCAGAAATTCATAGCGGGATGCAAGCAGTGTTCCTGCGAGGTCAGCTCTTTTCAAAACGTCTTCATTGCCATCGCCCAGCGGCTGAAGAAATGGTGTTTGCGACTCGGTTCGGCGCAAAATGGCACGAATACGGGCGGACAGCTCCTTCATATGAAACGGCTTTGTCAGATAGTCGTCAGCACCGGAATCTAATCCCATCTCTTTGTCATTAACATCCGTATGCCCAGTCAACATCAACACCGGCGTCTTTCCGCCCGAAGACCGAAACCGCTTGAGAATGTCAATGCCATTTAAATCCGGCAGATCCCAGTCCAGGATGAGCATGTCGTACTGATTCGCCTTGGCCTTCTGCCAGCCTTCCAGCCCGGTGTGCACTACTTCCAGATTATGCTTTTCATAAAGCAACCAATCCTCCACCATTCCGGATAACTGAAGATCGTCGTCGACGTAGAGAATTTTTGCCATTAATCAACGAACCTGCCGCACAACCGCTAAACCAATCACTTTAGGCAATCCTGCCATGAACAATCATACCCAATATAATTGGGATATTGGCTAGATTTTGCGCTAAGCAATTGTTAGTCAATAATCGCTCATGACCGCACCCAGCCAGTATGAGCCAAACGCCGTGGAGGTCCGAATTGCACCTAGTTTCAAAGAAATCAGAGACGACAACTGGGTGCGCGATCCTGCTCTTTGCGACCTCCATTTTTTCTGGCGTTCCGATTTACGCTCAGGGCAATTCCTCCGGACAAGCAACCAGTTCAACACCAGCAACTTCAACACAGGCAACCTCTGCACAAATAACTTCAACTTCGGTACCTTCAGCTGCGTCGCCCCAAACCTCGGCTGCTCCGGAGCCGGCAAAGCAAAGACTGGAGTTCAATTTGTCATCGACTGTCCCGCAGATACTTGCGAGTCACCATCACTCATTTCAGCTGGCCGAGATAAGCGTCGCCGGAACCACTAAAACCATTATTCCGACTGATTTGCTCACGCCGGCAGAATATGTAGCGCTGCACCAGGTGCTTTTGTCCGGCACCCAACTCGTCCAGCTTGGCGAAAAGGGCAATGCCACCGGCGGTCGCTTTAAAATCGATCCCGCTCTTGCAGCAGCTATTCAAGATCTGGCTAATGCAAACCAGCCAAGCGATGGAGAACCCGCACCCGTTGCCTCTTCCGCCGAAGACAAAGAAAGACTCAAACAACGAAATACAGTGGCATCACCGACCTTAGCCGAAGAAGAATTTATAGAAGTCGGCGGAACTTCAAGAGTGATCACCGGCGCAGCGGTAATCGTTGGCAAAAAGAAACGCGGACGGCAACCCGGACACTAACCAGTTCAACACTCAATCGAAACATCAGCCCCTGAGCTACTGCACCAAATGCGGTGCAGGTCCAGGCAAACTCATGAGTCAATACAGACTAATTCCAGATTCTAATTGCATATCAACTTGCGTTCAATCTCCGTCCGAATTGCTCGGCGATTCGGACAGCTGATCGATTTAAGACTTGGGCCGACTGGCCCTTGATCTCGGCACGGTAAACCAGAAGCTGCTCCCCTTGCCTTCTTCACTGTCGACACCGATCTCGCCGCCATGCTGTTCGATCATCGCTTTCGAGATTGCCAGCCCAAGTCCCGAACCACCTTTTTCTTTTGCATCCTTCACCTCAACTTGCTTAAAGCGCTCGAATACCGCTTCTTTCAAGTGCGCCGGAATGCCTCTGCCTTGATCTGTTACTCTGATTTCAACTTTATCGGCAATCTCTCTTGCGCTGATCTTCACTGGACAATCCGTCGGAGAATACTTGACGGCATTCGACAGCAGATTCACCAAGACCTGCACCAGCCTGTCTCCGTCGGCATGCACTTCGAGATCGGTGTCATCAGCATCGATTACAACACCGCGCTGCTCGGCAAATGCACGCACCGAATCAACCGAACGATCGATCACGTCGTAGACGGGAAGATCGCTGAACTCCATCTGAAACTTGCCAGACTCCAACTTCTCCATGTCCAATAAATCATTAATCAACGAAATGAGCCTCATACTGCTCTGCTCCGCTGCTTTTGTTTTCTTCAGCCCCTGCTCGGTGAGCTCGCCATACACGCTTTCACCCAGCAACGTCAAAAATGCCTGAATTGATGTAAGAGGCGTTCGCAGATCGTGACTGACCATTGCAACGAACTCTTGCTTCAAACGCTCCAGTTCTCGACGCTTAGTGATGTCCAACATGATGACAAGAAAACGCCGCCCCTCTCGAGCCATGAAGCTCTTAAGCGAAAGCTCAACTGAGAATACCTCCGCATTAATTTTCTCCGTCTCTCGCTCAGTAATCTTTCCAAGCGCATCGCGGAAAAGCGCATTCATGAATTCAGCACGAGTGTCCTCTTTGGGATCGTGGAACAGCATCATCATGTGCTTGCCGGGCAGCTTGCGCGCATCATATCCGAACATTTCGGTCACTGCCGGATTGGTCATCTCAATGATACCGTCATCGTTGACGATCAAAAGGCCCACCGGCATGCCGTCAATAATCTGGCGAACACGCTCTTCGCTGGCTCTCAGCAACTCTTCAGCCCGCTTGCGCTCCGTAATGTCGTGAGCCACGCAAAACAGCGCCTCTTCCGTGGGAGACCAGTAAGTCGACCAGAGTACATGAATGATACTGCCATCCTTGCGACGCAGCCTGAGCTCAATCGGCAATCCATGCAAACTCTTTCTGGCGGCATCCAAGCCGGATCCCCGATCGTCCGAAACTACGATATCGCGATACCTGGTTCCAATCAGCTCGTCGGGAGTGTATCCCCAGACTTTAGTGGAGGCCGGGCTCACTTGCGTGAATGCACCGTTTGCACCAATCGAGCAGATGACATCCATTGCGTTGTCGACGATCGCCCGCTCTCGCCTGGCTGCTTCAGCAAGTAGATCAGCCATTTTGTGAAAGGTATGATCCAGCTTGGCTATCTCATCGGTTCCATCAATCGGAGCGCTCAGCGCCTGCTTGTTGCCCAAGCGCTCGGTATTGCTCATCAAAACGTCCAGACGCGCCGCCGTCCCTTTGTTGAAGTATCGCGCAAGCGCAAAAGCAAGCAAGACGTTGAACGCTACCCCTCCCCAGAGCGCCTCCATCAGAAGATTACGGGTCTGAGCGCGGGCAGCCGGACTTTTCGAGACAATCGCTTGCTGCTCCAGGAAAATCTTATGCGCCTCCGTCTTAAAGTCGTCGCGCCGCTGCTTCCATCCTTCAATCTCTCCCATACCTTCGAGTTCTGAATCGCCTTCCAGCAGCTTAATTCCTTTCGACAGGTGCGAAATCAAATCATTGGCAATCGCTTCGCTTCGGCTGACAATGGCTGCTTCGGCTTTGTCCGATCGAGTCAATTCTTTCAGCCTGCTCAGCTCATCCTTAGCCACATTACTGGCTTCGTCAAAAGCCTGAACGAAAAGCGCTGCTCTCGAAATGCTGAATCCCGTTGCTGCGTCGCCGGCGTCTGTGAAGCTGGTGTTAATCGTGTTGACACAGGACATAATTTCACGCGCGCGAGTCTCCCTTGAGATATCGTTCTCAGCCTGCCGCAACAGCCCAGCTAGAGTCGCCACAAATATCAGCTCGAACACGAGCGGAACACATACGAGAATCAGACCCTTATGTCCGAGCTTGAGGTCAATCTTCATTGTCACTGATTGTCCTCGGTCACTGCTTTCCTCAATTCCGGCAAGAGAACTAGTAAGCTATTCTGACCGCTATTTAAACACAGTCGAGAGTCTTATCTACCCTCGCTTAAGGGAAATCGCAGCTCGGGTTTACCGAAAACGGCATCCCGCACCGACCTCCAAAACTCGAAAGCCCCAGTCCTATCTAACATTGCGCGAATCGTGGGCAGTCGTTCATGCCAAACTTTGGTCACAATTTCGACCCAATTTTGACCGAACCTCTTTATAAC
>CAZSNX010000277.1:4209-6178 GCA_964607945.1 uncultured Candidatus Obscuribacterales bacterium | reverse complement strand
AAAAGGCGGCGGGTTTTCGCTCAAATGTTTCTGCATGGTTACGACCATCGTCTTGCCCAGAAGCGGCAAGCGTCCAGTCAGCGCCTCGTACAACACGACGCCCATGGAGTAGACGTCCGAGTGCGGTCCAAGCTTGCGTCCTTCGCATTGCTCAGGGCTCATATAAACCGGGCTGCCACAGACCTCTCCCGTTTGAGTCAGGCGCTGGGATTCGGCATCTTCTCCATCGCCAATTAGCTTCGCAACACCGAAGTCCACGACTTTTACAAATTCCCGTTCTTCGTCAGTCTCGACAAGCATGATATTGCCAGGTTTCAAGTCTCTGTGAATCACCTTTTCACGATGAGCATGTTCGAGGGCCCGGCAAGCCTGGACAAAAATTCTAATTGAGCGGTCTACTCCGACATGCCCGTCTTTCTTAATAACATCGGCCAAGCTGATGCCTTTGAGATAATCCATCACCAGATACGGCTGGCCACTCGGGCTAACTCCGAAATCAAAGAGAGTAATGACATTGGGATGCTTTAGTTTGCAGGCGGCTCGGGCTTCGTGCTGAAAACGCTTGACACTCAGTTTGTCCGAAATGAGGTCGGACTTTAGGACCTTAATAGCTACATCCCGGTCCATCAGTTCATGGCGGGCTTTGTAAACAATCCCCATGCCGCCGTGACCGATCACGGAGTGAATAAAGTAACGGTCAGCCAATTTGGTTCCGACCAGAGGGTCTTGAATGAGAGGAATCAGCACTGTGCCGTCGTGAGGGCAAGCGGTTACTACGCCAGTAAACTCGCGTCCGCATGACAGGCAAACTTTTCTGGACACTCGACTTTGTATCTCTTCAGAGACCACAAATTTACCCTTCACCAGGCTCATCTGACAGGCGCGCGCGCGTCAGCCTTAAGCAACATTAATTTACCCGCACCAGGCGGTTGGTAATCATCGTTTCCAGCTTCTGTTTCGGTCGCTCACAAAGCTACCTTTTCAATCGTTCCGGTCGCAACTCTGTAAATTGTCGCACCTTCCAGCCAAGTCGGTTCAAATCCAGCCAGGTGAGTGGTTGTGATAATAGTTTGAGTGTTATCTCCAACCGCCGACATTAACAGACGCTGCCGCCCGGCATCGAGCTCTGCCATTACGTCATCCAGTAGCAATACCGGGCTTTCACCGCATGATTCGGTCAGTCGTTCCAACTCGGCCAGCTTGAGAGATAGAACCAGGCTGCGCTGTTGTCCCTGGCTGGCAAATGTGACTGCCGATGAATCATTGAGCGCAAGCGAAATGTCGTCCCGGTGCGGGCCGATCAGGCTCTGCTTGCGAGCGATCTCCTCACGCCGCCGCTCCTTTAGAAGTCGCATTAGGGTATGAGCGATTTCGTTCTCATCGGCCGCCAACAAAGAGGTCATCGAACTTGCCGGTGCCGCTACCGGCACGACTGTATCGCCAATATCACTTTCCTCCTCCTTGGATTCCGGTGCCTTGAAGTAGTAATCAGCCTTAAGCGACTCCCGGCGACCAGAAAGATGGCTCTGATTCTCCTGCGCTCGGGGAAGCAACTCCGACAACACCCGCATCCGCTCTTTGATGATTTGAGATCCAAAGCGAGCTAGCTGTTTGTCCCAAGCCAATAGTTGGTCTTGATCGGTAACAGTCACCCGTTTGCTCTCAAAAATGTTCTTTAGCAAACGATTTCGCTGGGAGATTACTTTGGCATAGCTGGAAAGAACATCGAGAAAGGTCGGTCTTATCCGCAAGATAACACCGTCAATCCAATCCCGGCGATACTTCGGACCACCTCTCAACAGATTCAAATCGTCCACCTGGAAGCTGACTGTGACCAAATTCCCCATCAGGGACTTGACCGATCCGTAGCTGACTCCGTTTACAAGGATCTGCCTTGAAAGCAAACGTTGTCCTGCTTTCGGGTTTGTCTGGCGAATTATCCGATATTCGACGGATTCTCCGGTGCCCA
>CAZSNX010000277.1:0-4199 GCA_964607945.1 uncultured Candidatus Obscuribacterales bacterium | reverse complement strand
CCATCCGCTCGAAGGCAACTGCCACCGAGAGGCTCGATGCTCCCCATCTAATCAAATCGGAATCCTGACTTGCACGTGCCGACCGGCCGGTACTTACCAGTTCGACTGCCTCGAGAAAGTTGCTCTTACCTTGAGCATTCTCGCCTATCAAGATCGTCTTTCCGGAGCCAACTGGAACACTGACCTGCCGATAGTTTCGAAAGTTGCTTAGGGTAACCTGCCTGATCTGCATAACATTCAGAGCTGTTTTGATACCGGACTCTTGCATGGATATTCCACCTGGTCCAACAAGGAGGGCGACACAATGATTCTATACAGTTGTGCTGTAAGACGCAGCGCTTCAATCAGTTTCCGTTCAATCAGTACTAGGCTTTCAGAGTTCGTCGAGTAGTTTGATAGCCACAATCAACTGACAAGAGCTTGCGCGCCATCGAACAATCGTTAGCGATTTGACCCTTCAGCTCGTCAACCGATCCGAATTTCATTTCGTCTCTTACCAAGTGGAGGAACTCTACGGTCAATTGCTGATCGTATATGTCCTCATTGAAATCCAAAATGTGAACTTCAAAAGTATATTGCTGTCCTTGCGTCAAAGTCGGCCTGAAGCCAAGATTGACAACCGACGCCAGAGCCCGCCCGTCGGGTAATCTGGCAATGCCGGCATAGACTCCGCGCGCCGGAAGAATCTGCCGTCCGGAAATTTCCATGTTTGCAGTCGGAAATCCCAAAAGGCGGCCGCGTGAATCTCCTCGGCAGACCGTGCTGACAATAGAATACGGTCGGCTCAGCAAATGTTGAGCGAGCGACACCTCTCGATTGTCGAGCGCTTCGCGAATACGCGAGCTGGACACTTCCAGCCCGTCAATCAAAACCGGTGAGGCGACATGCACTACAAATGAGAACTCTTCACCGAATTGCCTGAGCAATTCGGGACAGCCTTCTCGATTGCGCCCAAAATGATGATTGTACCCAACAGAGATCGAGCGAGCGCCCAGCGAATTTACCAGCACCGCCTCAACATACTGACGCGGGCTGAGCTTGCAGATCTCTTCCGAGAACGTCAGCACCATCGTCGCGTCCACACCCAGCTCGGCGAACAATTGCAGGCGCTGCTCTATCAATGTCAAAAGCGGCGGCGACTTTCCCAGAGTCAATGAGCGTGGATGCTCCTTAAACGTTACCAGCGCAGCTGGAACTCCCAGCCGGCGCGCTTCATCGACAGCCTTCTTGATAACAGCTTTATGCCCGGGATGAACTCCGTCGAAGAAGCCGAGCGCAAGTGAAGATTGCTTGAGCACCCCTGGTTTGAATTCATAATAAGTGTCCAAACTTCTGCGCGCTCCGTTCGCCTTTACTCCACCAAGACACTTCCGACCGACAAAGCAACCGTGACAAGTCAATCATATTATCCCAGGCTATATATATGGCGGTTTCCCCACTGACAGCCGTTGCACGAAAGACTAGCTACTTCTCATTATCATCGATTTCAAGGTCAAAGTTCCGTTCTGAAGCCGGTCTTGAGCGACAGAAAGACAAGCGTGAAAGGAGCCTGGCATGTGTTAAAATTGACGGATGTCGTTGTATCGATGAACAGTACACACCAGGCTCAATTCGCCTAATTCAAGCAATTGAGATTGGTGCCTTTTTTGGAATAATCATGGCCAACACAAAACCGAACACAGCCGCAGCCGATACTTCAGCCCAAAATGGCGATTCGACGCCGGCTGAATATACAGCATCAACAATCGACGTTCTTGAAGGCTTAGAAGCCGTCCGGGTTCGACCTGGTATGTACATCGGCAGCACCGGACCAAGAGGGCTGCACCACTTGGTCTACGAGATCGTGGATAACTCGGTCGACGAGGCACTGGCGGGATATTGTAAGAATATCGAAGTGACCATCAACGAGGATAGTTCCGTAACTGTCATGGATGACGGTCGAGGCATTCCGGTAGACATCGTGGAGAAGACCGGCAAAAGCGGCGTAGAAACAGTGTTCACAGTGTTGCACGCCGGCGGTAAGTTCGGTGGCGGCGGATATAAAGTGTCCGGCGGTCTGCACGGAGTCGGTGCATCGGTTGTAAACGCATTATCTGAAAAGCTTGAAGTTGAAGTTTTCCGTAACAACAAGATACATAGACAGATTTACCGGCGCGGCAAGGCTGACGGTGGGTTAGAGGTGGTCGGAAGCACTGATTTGCAAGGGACGAAGGTTACTTTCTGGCCGGATGATTTGATTTTTGGCGACGTCAACGAAGACAACGAAAGAGTAAAAATCGTTGTGGAATGGGACACGCTGGCTACGCGTTTGCGTGAAATGGCATTCCTTAACAAGGGTTTGCGCATAACTCTGACCGACAAACGCCACGACAAATTTTTCGAATATCACTATGAAGGCGGCATTGCCAGTTACGTCGAGTATTTGAACGACACCAGAACTGCCTTGCACAAACCGCCAATTTATTTTGAACTGGAAAGAGACAGCGTGGTAGTCGAATGTTCCCTCCAGTGGACCGACATGTACGCCGAATCGATTTACACGTTCGTCAACAATATCAATACGCACGACGGCGGAACTCACCTGACCGGCTTCAGAAACGGCTTAACAAGAGTAATCAACGATTACGCGCGCAAGACTAATCAAATCAAAGAGAACGATGCCAACTTTACCGGTGAAGACGTAAGAGAAGGTTTGACCGCAATCATCTCGGTGAAAGTTTCCGAGCCTCAATTCGAAGGGCAAACGAAAGAACGGCTGGGCAACAGGGAAGTGCAGGGCATAACTCAGTCGGTCGTCTCCGAAAAACTATCCGATTGGTTGGAACTCAACCCCAAGTCTGGCAAGGATATCGTCAACAAGGCAGTGCAGGCCAGGCAGGCACGCGAAGCTGCACACAAAGCCAAAGCGCTGGTGAGACGCCAGTCGGCTCTGGAAAACTCTTCTTTGCCGGGTAAACTTGCCGATTGCTCGGATCGCGATCCAACTAAATGCGAAGTCTACCTGGTGGAAGGTGATTCCGCCGGCGGCAGTGCCAAACAAGGCCGCAACCGAAGCTTCCAGGCAATTCTGCCGCTGAGAGGAAAGATTCTCAACGTTGAAAGAGTGCAGCCGGCCAGGATTTACGACAATGCTGAAGTGCAGGCGATGATTCAAGCGCTCGGGCTTTCTGTCAAGGAAGAAGAAGACGACGAAGAAAGCGCAGGAAGCAGCAGCGGCAAGGGCAGTAACAAGGGCACCGGGCTGTTGCGACCGAACGCCGAGAATCTGGATCTTTCCAAGCTTCGCTACCACAAAGTGATTATCATGACGGACGCCGATGTTGACGGCAGTCACATCAGAACGCTTTTGCTCACTTTCTTCTTCCGATACGCCAGACCGCTGGTCGAACGTGGATACGTCTTTATCGCTCAGCCACCGCTGTTTAAGGTTGAGAAGGGCAAACGTACGGAGTATTGCTATAACGAACACAAGCTGGAAGCGGTGCTGGCGGAATTAGGTGACAAGGCGATCGTTCAGCGATTCAAAGGGCTGGGTGAGATGATGCCAGAGCAGCTCTGGGACACCACGATGAATCCGGAGACGCGTACGCTCAAACAAGTCACCGTCGATGACGCATCGGAAGCCGATCATATCTTCGACCTCCTGATGGGAGAAGCGGTCGGTCCCAGGCGAGAATTCATCGAAAAGAACGCCCATATGGTCGGCAATCTCGACGTCTAACAGCAGGGGCCGAGCTGTGGTTAACTTAGCCAACCTTGTAAGCATTGGAAGGGTTGGTCTGGCCTTGGCGACTGTCGGGCTACTCTGGTTGCCGGGCGATCAACTGCGCTGGACGGCATTCGGACTGACCGCATTTGTAATCTACAGCGATGCGCTGGACGGATTCCTGGCCAGAAAGTTCAATCAAGCTTCACGCTTCGGAGCGAAACTCGATATCGCCGGCGATCGCGCGGTTGAAATGACTTACTGGATAGTCTTTGCGGTATTGGGTTGGATTCCGGTCTGGATTCCTCTGCTCTTTTTGATCAGAGGAAATCTCGTCGACACCATCCGAGCACAAGCCAGCGAAGAAGGATACACCGCATTTGGTGACAAAACCATGCAGAAGAGCGGCATCGGGAAATTCCTGGTCGCCTCTAACTTCAGCCGATTCACATATGCGGTAGCTAAGGCGGTCGCCTTCTGCTTATTGATTGCT
>CAZSNX010000276.1:0-6179 GCA_964607945.1 uncultured Candidatus Obscuribacterales bacterium | reverse complement strand
CGGCAATAGCTTGAGAGCCGTGTCGCTCTCGCAAGACCCGGTATTTTCCATGTTGCGTGATGATTATGTCTGCGGGTATCGCAACATAGAAAATAAGCGCTGGGCTGGCGCCTCCGGAAAACATCAGCCGGACGGACAGGCGGTTGATACTACAAATGGTGCAGGACCTCACAATATTCAGATCTTGGTTCTCAATTCCGAGGGCATCGTTTTGACAGCATTACCGGGGTTCTGGCGATCGGAAGACCTTGCTCGCGAGTTACAGCTGGCGCAACGGCTAAACTCGGTCTGGCAGGATGCCGGTTTGTCGGCAGACCGTAAGGACGAAATGTTCAGGCAGATGCAGCTAGCCCACATCAAAGATCATACGCAGGCCGAGAAGGCCAGGAGTCACATGCAAGGGTTCGACATCGCGTATGAGGCTAAGCACAAGCTTTACAGCTCGGATGTCTTTTACAATCGATATGCAGTCAACCCGAGAAGTGGAAATGCTCCTGCTGCTGCAGTTAAGACTACTGACGTAATCATGCACGAGCGTATGGCGCGCCAGCCGTTTCGAAGCTATGAGGATTTCGACGTGGTGGCGTTTTCTGATTACGGCAAACCGATGTACGACAAGCAAGAGGACTTCCGGATGGCCAATGGGCAGATTGCACCCGGTGCCGATCTCTCCCGAGGTAAGTTAATCGGCAACGATCCGCGCGCTCACCCGATCAAGACTGAGGTGAAAAGGCAGACTGCCAGCATTGTTCGCCAAACTCTCACTTCGATGGCGCGGCAGGGGATTCGATCGCTCTTGATGCCTTGAGTCAGAGACCAGGGCACCCGGCGTGGCGAGCAGCAACAGCAAAAGGAGCGAGTGAAGCTGAAGCACCTGCCTGTCGTTTGGCTGGTCAATTGTTATATGGGCAAGCTAAAGCCGCGTTGTTCGGCCAGGAGGCAACTGCTACTGTAAGGCTCCGGTGCGGAGATATCCGGCCAGCAAGTCGGCGATTGATTCGACATGGAGGAAACTTCCGGCCAGAAGTTCGGCGCGAGGGTGGCTATCCGAGCAGATGATTCTAGTGAATAGTCCGCTGTGTTCCAATTGTTCCAATGAATTGCCAGGCAGCACTCCGTGCGTGGCAATTGCCGCCATCATGCGAGCGCCGGCGTCGCGATATGCGCGAGCGGCGGTCAAAAGCGAGCCGCCGGTGCGAATCATGTCGTCATAAATAATTACGTCCTTGCCTTCCACGTGAGCGCTGACTGCGACGAGCTCCGTGTTGCCGCCGTCGACTCGCCGCTTCAACACGAATGAAGCCGAGACTCCCAGGTCTTGCGCCAGCGACTGAACCCATTTGGCTCTGCCGGCATCGGTGCAACCCAGGACGAAGTCGCCGTCGCTCAGCTGGGCGGCCGCTCTTTTGACGAAATCTCTGGCATGAAGATGAACTGTTGTCACTTCCCCTTCGAAGTACTCAGGCAAGCCGTCGGCATGCAGGTCGGCCAGCACGATCCGATTGCCGAACTTGGCTGGCGGAATGGCAGACAACAGGCGGGCCCGGGTCTTGGCCATCACAATCTCGCCGTGCTTGACTGCCCGCTCCATAGTTGAATAGCCGTAGTAGGGTATGACTAAAGTCAGGCATTGTGCTCCATATTTCACAAGCGCTGAAGCTAAATCGTAAATCTCCAAGGTGTCGGTATCAGATATAGTGCCACCGACCAGAATGACGTCGCGGTAGTCTACATTGTCCAGGATGCGCAGATATCGCTCCCCGTCCGGAAACACCTCGCGCTCGAGACGTCCGCGCTCGAAGCCGCCGACTGCGCAGATCTTGCCGGACAGATTGCTGTAGCTGTTCGTGCTGAACACCAACGGCTCGTCTCTTTTCATCGAACTGGAATTCCTTTTGCGTTGAGCACCAATTCCGTCCGCATGTCGTGAAGGCGCTTTTCCAGCCCGACCGGATAAGCGTGTGCATTAATCAATCGCTTTATGCCGCTGTGAAAGTGGGTGAGCTGATTGCGCGCATGTTGTTTGATTTCGTCGACGTTTGGTGCCTGATAGACCAGCTTGCCTTCGCGGAATATCGGCACGAGTAAGTCGACATAGAATGTGCCGTCTGGAATCACTTTGCGCTTGGTGAAATCGGTCGGATCAATTATTGTGGTGTCACCATTGGGAGGCATCGATTCATCATAAATCATGTCGCCTATGAACTCGTGCTTCGTCTGAAAGCGGCGAACTTGCGAGATGCCGGGGGTAGTAATCTTAATTGACTGCTCGGAAATTTTGACGCGATAGCGCCAGGCTTCGTCAGGGTTGCGAACGGCGGTCAGCTTGTACACGCCGCCCAGAGCCGGTTGGTCCTTTCCGGTCACAAGATTGGTCCCGATCCCGAATGTTCCGACCGCCGCATTTTGCTGATTGAGACTGTTGATGATATGTTCGTCCAGCTCGTTGCTAGCCAGAATCGTCGACTTTTCGAAGCCGGCTTCGTCCAACATGCGGCGAGCCTCGATGCTGAGGTAGGCAAGGTCGCCGGAATCGAGCCTGATTCCCAAGAGCTCGTGCCCATTGTCGCGCAGCCAGCGTCCGACTTCGATGGCGTGTTTGACACCTTCCAGTGTGTCATAAGTATCGACCAGGAAGAGCGAATTGTTAGGCATTGCCTTGGCATAAGTCTTGAAGGCCTCGACTTCAGTGTCAAAGGACATCACCCAGCTGTGGGCATGAGTGCCTTTGACCGGAATGCCGAAGAGCTTTCCAGCCAGCACATTCGATGTTGCATCGCAACCGCCTATATAGGCAGCCCAGCTCGCTGCCAGCGAGCCGTCAATGCCTTGGGCGCGCCGCAGTCCGAACTCGGTGACTTCGCGATCGCCGGCAACCAAACGTATACGAGCAGCTTTTGTGGCGATTAGCGTCTGAAAGTTGATCATATTGAGCAGAGCACTTTCCAGAATCTGTGCTTGAATGATCGGACCCTTTACGCGCACTAACGGTTCATGTGGAAAGACGACAGTTCCTTCGGGAATGGCGTCGATATCGCAGGAAAAATTGAGATTCTCCAGATAATATAGAAACGCTGATTCAAATAGCGGTTTGCGGTCGTTGCCGCGCAGCTGTGAGAGGTAGTCGAGATCGTCTGCGGAGAACTTGAAGTTGCGCAAGTAGTCGATCAAGTACTGCAAACCGCAGGCGATGGCGAATCCGCCCTGGAATGGGTTTTTCCTGAAGAACAATGAAAAAACGGATTCTTTATTGCTCGTTCCCGACTTCCAGTAGGCATAAGCCATCGTCAACTGGTAGAGGTCGGTCAGCAATGCCAGTGAGTGTTTGTAGATTTCGGTTAGTGGTTGTCGCATACTTGGCTTCTTGACAGCGTTGGGCATAATGAAGAACCTAGAATATCAGCTAGGTAGCCTGACAGTGTCAAATTGAAGCCTAACCGCAGCTTAGCTTTTGAAGTCTCGGGACAACGACAAGCAGCGTTCCAAAAAGCCGATTGCGTCGGTGCGGACGAACAGTGATTCGGCGAATTCGGCATAACAGATGAACGTCTTGAACTGAATACGAAGCATCCGTTTCATGTCGCCCGGGAGTTTTTCGAGCTGAACCGCTTTCCAGCAGCTCTCCTGGGGTTGCTTGGATCCAAACGGTAGGAATCGGTTGAACATTTCTGGCTGGATCCTTACTGCACAACAACTACTACAGAAGCAGGCTATGTCGTCCGAGCGGAGGCGCTTTAAGCCCTGGCTCCGCTTCCGATTTCATCTTATCTCTTTGAGGTAAGGAATATGGTGGCTGAGATGTAAAAGGATTGTTAAAGGCCGCACGATTCGCACGTGTTTTGCGGTTGGTCTTGCCTCCGGTTGACTTTGTACCGACGTTGAAGAAGAGCTGGTTGCCTGCACCCGATCGTTTTCAGAAGCTCAGGATCTGATGCTCCATACACTTTTGGGGTGGTAGGCTTCTGCGATGGAGCGGCATTACCGGCTGCACGGACGGGCGAAGGTGCCGGTCGAAATTTGCCATGATGCCTACAGAATGATCTCTTCTGCTTTCTCTTGTCCTGCCAGCTGATACTTGTATCGGTGAGCCGAATCGAAGTTTCGTTTGATTGTCGTGCAATGAAACTCCCCATTCTTTACGGAGAGTTCGAATTCGTTGTATTTACCCTGTTCGTAATCGAAGCTGATGCCGTCTTCTTCGAAGTATGTGCTGGACGCATTGTCTCCGTAGGCTCGGAATGTGATACCGGTTGTGGCATAATCTCCCGTATGTTGGACGCAGTCTGCCAACGGGACGACTGCACCCTGTCTTACAAAGGCTGGCACGGTGCCAAGCGGCATCTTGATGATGTGCGCTTGTTTCCCTTCGAAGATCTCGTTGGTCTCGAAATGCCACCACGTACCTTCCGGCAGATAAACGCTTCGATATTGGTGACCGCGCTCCAGAATTGGCGCCACCAGCATGTCGGCGCCGAACATGAATTGATCGTCGATATCGGCTGCAATCGGATCGGTGCTGTAGTGCCACATCAATGGACGCATCAACGGTGCGCCGGTACGCATGTGTTGCCAGAACAAATTCAGAATGTACGGCAATAACCGGTAACGAGTTTCGATCAGTTTGCGAGCGCTTGCCTCGACATTTGGTGCATAGGCGAATGCCTCCTGTCCGCGGAAGGACAGGGCACAGTGATTGCGAAAGAAGGGATAAAAAATACCCAGTTCGTACCAGCGAATTACCAGTTCGGGCAGCGCATCTTCCCAGAAGCCACCGATGTCCACTCCGGCAAACGGTATGCCTGAAAGTCCCATGTTCAAAAGCATTGGAACGCTCTTCCGCAGGTGCTCGTACCATGATTTGTTATCACCAAGCCAGACGGCCGCATAACGTTGGATTCCGGCAGTTCCGGATCGGCTGAGTACGAATGGGCGTTGATTGGGGCGAGCTGCCAACAGCCCTTCGTGAGTGGCTTTGGACATTAGGAGTCCATAGAGATTTCGTACTTCGAGATGGGCAACGCTGCCGTCTTGTGTCTCATGCAGGCACAGTCGCTCGTCTTCGGACGGCATCTCGTCGAGTGGTGAAGGAAGGATCTGCTTTAAACCGAAAAATGCCGGTTCGTTCATATCGTTCCAGATGCCGGCGATGCCGCTGTCGGTTAGGAATTTGTGTTGGGCCGCCCACCAGCTTCTGGTTTCTTCTTTGATGAAATCAGGGAATGCGGATCGGCCTGGCCACACCTCTTCGATGAAAGTTTGACCGTCTTTCGTTTTGCAGAAATAATCGTTTTCTACTCCTTCGGCAAATTGCCTGTAATCTGGATCCTCCTTTACGCCGGGATCTATGATTGTTACGACTTTGAAATTGTCCGAGGCGAGATCGGCGATCATCTTTTTAAACTGTGGAAACCGCTCTGCAGATGAAGTGAACACGCGATATCCATCCATGTAATCAATGTCCAGTACGAGCGTGTCGCAAGGAATCTTGCGCTGGCGAAACTCGCGGGCCAGTTCGCGCACAGTTGTTTCGTCGGGATAACTCCAACGGCATTGTTGATGTCCCAGCGACCAGAGCGGTGGTAATTTTGCCCTACCCACTAGCGTTGTGAAAGACTGTACTAAAGATGCTAGTGGGCTCGGCCCAAGCAGATAAACCCGAAAGCCTCGGCGCGTAAAGAGCTCTATGTGACCTTCTTCCGTCATCTCACTGTCTAAATCAAACCGGCAGGGAGCCGGCGAATCCAGATAAAGTCCGTAGAACTCGTCGCCGCTGCCGAGCACCAAAAATGGCACGGGTTTGTACATAGCATCAGTTGATTCGTGGTGATGGGGGCTATCGGTGCTGATCAAAGTGTGCTTCTGTCCGCGCACATTTAGTCCGGAAAAGCGTTCTCCCAGCGCCAAACATTTGAGTTCCTTCGCTAGGTCGAAGTAGAAGTCGAATCGGCCGGGCATTGATTGTTGCCAGGCAAAACCAAGCGGAAGTTTGGGGTGGACGATTTTGGACCAGGCGGGATTTGCAACGATGGTGAACGAATCTGGGAGCACCTGCCCGGCAGATGGGGTGACAGAGAGTCTGAGAGCCTCTACATCTTCCAGACGGGCTCTTTCCCAGCAGCTCTCGCCTGCAAAGAGATCGACTGCTCGCTCAGAAGGTTGCCAAAACCGCCTGCTGTCCT
>CAZSNX010000275.1:0-6197 GCA_964607945.1 uncultured Candidatus Obscuribacterales bacterium | reverse complement strand
TGGTGGATCCGGCAAGGTATTACGAGAGCTCTGGCCGACAAGTCCAGAACGATTCGTGTACCGGTGCACATGGTTGAGACCATCAACAATCTGCGCAAGACGACGCGAAAGATGGCGCAGGACCTCGGTCGAAGACCGACACTCGAAGAGCTTTCAAAGGCGCTTGGAGTAAGTTTGACGAAGGTCAAGGAGATTCTCGCTGCCAATCGCTTGCCATTGTCTCTGGATACACCGTTTGGTGAGGACGAAGACAATTCGCTGGCCGAGCTGGTGGAGGATGAAAACTCCACTCCGCCTGAGGTCTCAGCCGAGTCCATTTTGATGTCTCGAGACATCAGGGGCGTACTTTCCACTTTGACTCCGCGCGAACGGGACATTCTTGTCCTGCGATTCGGGCTCAACGATGGACAGCAAAGAACTCTGGAGCAGGTTGGAAAGATAGTCGGTCTGACGCGCGAGCGCACCAGGCAGATTGAGCTCAAGGCGTTGAGAGCGCTCAGGCAGTCGAACGTAACTTCCCGGCTGAAGGATTATCTCGAGGCTTGAAGCTGTGCAGAGCAGTTTCAAACCGAGGCTTCGTCGGGTTCGCGCAGTAGACTGAGGAAAGAATGTCGCCGCTGCTTCCGTTGGAATTCAGCGGCGATGTTCGGCTGCAGTCGACTTAGCGTGCTCTCGGGTTAGACACGAATCTCCTGAATGACTCCGTCTTTAACCAGGATCTCTCCGCCTTCCAGTCGCTGAAATATGTTCTCGCCGATTCTTACATCAACCGGATTTTCGACCGTAAACTGTGTTACGACGCTGCCTAAAGGAAGCTCAGCCAGGGCCTGACTTTGACCTTGCATCTCTTCCCTGAGTTGGAGCAGTCGCAGTTTTTCCGCTTCTACTTGATTGCGAATGGTCTCGATTTGAACGCGCGTTTCGGCTGCCATCGGCTGCGGGCTGCGCTTTTCGATATCTGCTATAGCGCGCTTGCCTTTGAACTCAAGCTGTTGAAGCTCAGCGTCGATCTGCTGGAGGTTGCGCTGGATTTCGGCGCCGACTTGGTTCTTGAAATTCTCAGTGACAATTGCTTTGACCGCGATTTGTCTAATGAGTTGAATCGATTCGACCATCTAATCCTCCGTATCTACCCGACCAACGATAAGCCATCCAGCGATTTTAACTAGGATAGTTTATCAGAAGGCAACTATTGGCAACTCCTCTGCAGTTGAGCTTAATTCAGCAAGGCATTGCCAGCCCGACCGTGCAGGAACCAATCAGAAATTGCCGTCGAGCAGCAGTATCTTCTTCAGGAGCTTCTTTGGTTGCTAAGAGAAAGGTTTAGAACCTTTCACTGACAACCTTTGCTTGAGTAAACAAAAGCAGGTAATCGCTGCCACCACCTTTAGAGTCTGTTCCGCTCATATTGAAGCCGCCGAACGGGTGAACCCCGACTAGTGCTCCGGTGCATTTGCGGTTCAAATAAAGGTTGCCGACATGAAATTCATTACGAGCCTGCTCCAGGTTTTTTCGATTCTTGGAGTAGGCTGCGCCGGTCAAACCAAACTCTGTGTTGTTTGCGATTTCCAGTGCATTTTCCCAGCTGTCGGCTTTCAGCATTGCCAGTACCGGACCGAAAATCTCTTCTTGAGCGATCCGAGCATTCGGGCTGACATCGGCGATCACGGTTGGTTTAATGAAGAAGCCACCCTCTGGCGTGGGAGCTGGTTCTCCGCCGCAGATCAACCGACCTTCCTTTTTACCAATCTCAATGTACTGCAAAATACTGCCATAGGCTGATTTTGATGCAACCGGGCCCATGAAGCTCTTTTGATCTTCGGCCGCACCAACAGTTAAATTCTTAGTTCTCTCGCCGACCTTTTCAACTACTTTGTCGTAAAGATCTTTGTGAATAATTGCTCGAGAACATGCCGAGCACTTTTGACCTTGAAATCCGAAGGCACTGGCTACAATGCCGTCAGCGGCGAGGTCGGCATCGACGTCCTTGTCGATAATGATGGAGTCCTTTCCACCCATTTCGGCGACTACCCGCTTGATCCAGAGTTGTCCTTTCTGCGGTTTGGCTGCCAGCTCATTGATTCTCAAGCCAACTTCTTTGGAGCCAGTGAAAGCGATGTATCTGGTCTTGGGGTGGCTGACCAGCAAATCGCCGACTTCAGCACCCGGTCCGGGTAGGAAGTTGAGAACGCCGGCTGGCAAGCCGGCCTCTTCCATGATGGACATAAATTGATATCCGATCGCCGGTGTTTCGCTTGATGGTTTCAGGATGACAGTGTTGCCGGTGACGATGCTGGCTGTCGTCATACCGACCAAAATAGCAAGCGGGAAGTTCCAGGGTGGAATGACAATACCAACCCCCAAGGGGATGTAAGTAATCTGATTCTCCTCGCCCGGATATGGCGTGAGCGCGTGCGGCTGACTGAGCCGAATCATCTCGCGTCCGTAGTATTCGCAAAAATCAATCGCTTCAGCAACATCTCCGTCGGCTTCTGCCCAATTCTTGCCGATTTCCAGTATCAGCCAGGCAGTCAGTTCGAACTTGCGGGAGCGCATGAGAGCAGCTGCTTTCAATAAGTAACGCGCACGTTCGTGTCCCGGCACGCTCTTCCATTCTTCGAAAGCCTTTAAGGCGCACTGCATTGCCTTTTCGGCATGTTCGCTTGAGGCTTTGGCAAACTTGCCGATGACTTGGTCCGGTGCGCTTGGATTGGTTGAGTGAATCCAGTTGCCCGTCTTAATCCTTTCGCCGCCGATAACCAGCGGATACTCCTTGCCGAATTGCTCCTTGACGTGAGCGATTGCAGCTTTCATGGCTTCCTGGTTTTTCGGGCAAGAAAAGTCGGTGAACGGCTCATTACGAAACTCTGGAAGCATCGGCAATTTCTCCAAATGTAAGCAACATCGCTCATTATGACGAAACAAGAGCGCCGGTTTGCCCTCCTTTATAGTTTTTCAATGACTACCTATGTCAGGGTGTCTCAGGGAGAGAAATGTTCTAGTGCTGAGCGTTCGGGGCGATTGAGTATTGTCCGTCAAATCTGCTTGCGGCATACTTTGCGCAGGGTGAATCCCTTTCCTCTTTTGAGCTATTACTTGCTCATTCGATTGGTTATGTTCCTCTGAAACTGACCGATGCGGCTCGTTTCTATCGTCTCAATTGTTTAACTTTCCAATAATTTGGGCAGATCTGTACAAGGCGTTGTCCAATTTGGGGAGTTGGTACTTTGCGTCCTTTTCTTAACACATCTGTTGCAAACTCTGGCTAGACTAGGATTTGTCAATGGGGAAAAGCTAAGAAACCCATTGTAAGAGGAGAATCGGTACAAGCAATTTGGCAGCGGGCTTTCGAGTTCGCGTAGGTTTTGGCGCGTCCTTACCAACAAGTCAGCGAATTTCATTCGTAACGAAGGATGCAGTTGCCTGCCGGTTATAGAAAGTAACTTCTGTCAATAGGAATCATGAAGCGGGTCTGGGTAATGCGATCGATTTTGAGTTACTTGCTCATAATGTTGATGCTTTGCCCTGCCTGGTGTCAGGTCGCATTAGCAGACAGTCCCGCCGATCCCTCCTCTTCCACTGGTAGCACACAACCAGCTAGTCCAGTAGCGCTTCCAAGCAACCTTGACCTAACGTCTACCGCGAGAGCGCCAATTTCGAGCATCACCCCATTTGAACCAGTAGTCATCACTGCTGGTGATCAGTCCAAGGTAATGACTCATGAAAGCCTAGCTACGCCGGCTGAACAGCTGGCAATCTACCAGGTGCTGAACGCAGGGCAACAACTTATTCAGTTAACTGCCGCCGGAGTCGCATCTGGTGGCAAGCTGGTTATTGATAGTAGCACTGCCGCCAATCTTACTTCCTTGGTGATACCATCGGGAGTAGCTGCGCTTCATGATTTTAGTGCCGCGCAAACGCTGAATTTGACTGGCAATCTTGTTAACGCCGGCACTATTTATGGCGTAGGCAACGCTCCGTCCCTCAATGCAATCTTTCAAGCAGCCAACATTCAAAACTCGTACGGTGGCGTGCTAACTACTGTTGTTCCTGTAAGCGTTTTGAGTGACTTCGGGGCGTCGCTAAGCTCCACTCAATTTTCAAATACACTCAACCTAGTTTTGAACGCCAGCAATTCCATATTCAATGCGGGCACTATCTCAAGCTCAGGCAATCTGGCTATGACAGCATCAAGCCTGACTAATCAGGGCACAATTTCCAGCCTTGGAAATTTGAATCTCAATATTACTAATCAGATTCAGAATACTGTCGGTGCCCAAATCTCAGCCCTTCAATCCGTGAATGTAACTACCGCCAGCCTGGTGAATTCCGGGACCGTACAATCGGTCATGTCTAATCTGCTGGTACAGAACATTGCCAACTCTACTCAGTCGCTGTCAATTTTGAACCAGAGTGGGGTTTTGCAAGCGATTCAGGGGACTTTGACGCTACTTTCCAATTCTGGTCTGACTGTCACCGGCGGCACGCTGGCCGGTAGTTCGATTAGCTTGCTTACGCCCTACGCAATGCAAGACGTAAATGTCGATTTCCTAAATGGGCCAGTCTCGATCGAAGCCGGCTCAGTGAGCACATTCGTAAAAATGGGCGGGCTAAATATTGCTGCCCTGACCGTGTCTAATGATCCACTTTTTGTCAGTGACGGCGACATGCACCTTGGTGCCGCCCAACTTGGTCCGACGTTCGGTAACTCATTCACGGCTATCTCGAGGAGAAGCATATTTTTCGATGTCCCCGGTTCCACTATAAGAACTAACGCAGCAATTGGCGGCGGAGATGTCACCTTGCTCGCCGGAGTCACTTCCGTTGTCAGAAATGGTGCAAATGTAACGGTCAAGTATAACGGCCTTGGAACGCAGTTTAGCGATGGGATATTTGACATCGATAATAGCGGGAGGCTGCGATTAGTGGAGCCAAACCCGGCTGCTGAGCCCCAACAGTTTGAACTATTCAGCACCGGGAGCATATTCGGATCCCCCAACATAAACGCATCCGGATCAGGGGCCGGCGACGCCGGGACAGTTAATGTTGTTTCGAACGGCTCAGGAGTGGTGACTCTGGGTACTGTAAATGTCACGGCTGTTGACGGTAAGGCTGGCACATTGAACGTCATCGCACCCGGTGGGTTGCTGATTGGCGATGTGTTTGCCACCAGCGCTCAGCAACGATCGGGCAAAATTTCTTTGAGTGCCATTAGCCAACCGACTGGTAATTTCAATATCCAAGATAACGTCAATCCGAACATTATAGTGCCTGCCTCACCAACGACTTCCGGTGTTACAGGAGCACAAGTAATGAGCGGTGCCCTGAACACTACGGGAGGTCCGGTCGACATTTTAGCCAGTGGGAGAGTAACAGTAAATGGAAACATAATTACCAAGCCCGCGTTTACAGTCATAGATTCCTATGATGGCGGAGCCGTATCAATACTTTCGGACCTGAGGGGTGTATTCGTTAACGGTGTGATTGATGCCAGCGGATTGGATGCTTCAGTCATCGCTGGCTCGCCAGCTCCGGGCCGGGGGGGCAATGTCAGAGTGCAAGCCTGCAATGAACCAGGGATCGGCATTGGCATAAATATTCCTTCTATTTTTAGTTTTGGCGGAAAGGGAATCCTCAGCATCAACAATCAGTTTCCCAACGGTGCTAACGGTGGGACTGTAGACCTGACTGCTGACGGAAGCGTTCTGGTCAATCAGATAATCTCAAAAGGTGGAGACGGTGCCAATGGCTTACTGGCAAATACTTTCCTTGCGGATGCTGGAAATGGTGGAGCAGGAGGACGGGTTCAAATCGGTAGCTTCCGCGGCAACATCGCTGTTGGAACCATTGACGCTTCCGGTGGCAATGGTGGCATAGGAGGTGATGGCACCAACGGCGTTGGCGGAGTGGCTGGAACTGATGGTGCCAATGGACCTCGGGAAATAACAGTATTGGGTGTTCCCGTCACAGTGCTGTCTGGCGAGGATGCTACAGATGGTCAGGCCGGGACTGCCGGTCTCGATGGTGGTCGCGGAGGAGCTGGAGGAGACTCTGGCGACGTCAACATTCAAGGTGGGTCAGTCTTTGTAACGAGTCTCATAGCTGTCGGCGGCACTGGAGGAGTCGGCGGCAATGCTGGTAACGGTGCTTCCGGTGGGCGAGGTGGCAACGGCGGTAACGGCGGTCCGGGGAGCCCT
>CAZSNX010000274.1:0-6236 GCA_964607945.1 uncultured Candidatus Obscuribacterales bacterium | reverse complement strand
TACTACTCCTTCCATGGCTTAAACTGAGGCGGTTCCGGAAATCTATCTATCAGGCCAGGATGAATGTTAATTAGCTTCTTGTCGATGATATCGACGGTGACATTGCCCCGCGAGATTGAATCTATCCCATTCTTGCTGAAGGTAACCGAATCTCCGTTGGCATACGTAATGGTGGTGCTCCCATCTTCGCTTTTGACAGTGACACCACCTTTGGCGTTCAAACTGTAAGAGCCATCCTTGTTTACCTTCAGCTTGTCGCCATTCGGCATGAACAGCATCTCTTGATCGCCATCTTTGACAAGAGTATCACCGGTGGCAAGCTTGCTTGCACCATCTTCATACGGCCGACGCACCAATTCGAACTGGCGTCTATGCGCTTCTTGAATCAATCCATCCTTGATGCGCTCACTCTTATCTGCAGGATCGCCGTGCTTCTCAAATTTGCCGTCACGCTGAACGCCTTCATTCTGCTCGTCTTTGTGGCTTCTACCATTCTTGTTGGCCTCGGTACTGGAATTTGCTCCACCAAGCCTATTTTTGCTCATTTCCGCAAACGCTTCATTAGCCAACTTTGAGTAGCTATCCGCGCTGCCGAAAGCTCCCTGCACAACATCGCCTTTGGACTCAATGTTGTTTCCCACAACTTTATCTTGATCTGACATTTTACTAACACCTCTTTTGTCCAGCCCACTATTCTGAACTCCGGTCACTGCGACTTTCATCACAGCGGGATTTGACCGTGCATTCATCCTAAACGGGCAAATGTCTACCGTCACTGTGGAATTGCACAGTGATCGAAACTGCCGGACAGAAAGGTAGCATCGCTCGCTTACTCTTCTGCTAGAGTGAAGTACTTGCTTCTTTACGGACTGCATGCGTGCTCAATGGAGTTTCAGCAAATGAGAACTATCAGTTCCAAACCATTTCAGTATGCGCTCACTACTAAGCCAGCTCTCGCTCTAATTCTCTTCATCTTGCTTTCGGCCGGCCTCAATCAATCCGTACACTCTCAGACCACCTATTCAGTCAAGGGAAAGACAGTAAGCAAGGAGACTTATCAGGCAGCACTACTGGTCAGCGAAGCGCTGCCGCTGATCAATTCCCAGCATTACCAGGAAGCTATCAGTAAACTCGAATCCGCCCTCAAGCTCGCACCAGCATTGCCGGAAGCTCACTACAATCTCGCCGTCGCCTTGATCAAAACCGGCAAACCGGACAAACAGGAACAAGCAATTCCCCACCTCCAGACTGTAATAGACTCCGGCGAGGCATTACCCCAAGCCTGGGTCTCCCTGGCCAGCATCAAGCAAAATTCCGGCAAGTTGGAAGAGGCAGCCGCACTCTACAAAGATGCCTACCAGAAGTTTCCGGCAAAGACCTGGGATACGCTTCCGGAGATTCACTACAACTATGGACTCGTTTTGGGTAAGCTGGGACAGTCAAATGAAGCAATTGAGGAGCTGAAATTAGCCTTGCCTGCTAAATCAGGCATGCCTGGCATCTGGCTCACCCTCGGCGCTATCTATCAGTCAACCGGTAAGATTCAAGAAAGCATCTCCGCCTACAAAGAATTTCTCTCTCGCTTTCCAAAAGATCCCGAAGTTCCACGATTGAAAGCGGCAGTAGAGACAATGGAACGGGAATCCAAAATAATTGAAAAGGAAAAAAAATCCGGGGCAAGCAACACAGCTGATGATTACTATGCTGAGACTACCCTCAATGGTCCTCGCCGATGGCGCACCAGTGAAATGCCGATTCGCATCTTCGTCAAGCCTGGGACCGCGGTGCCTGGATTCAAACCCTACTTTGACGACTTGCTGAAGCAATCCGCGCAAGAATGGGTTGATGCATCCGATGGAAAAATATCAATCGAGTACGTTACTAATCCCGCCAAAGCGCAAATTGATTTCTCCTGGAGCAATAATCCAGCCGACGTCTCAAATCGAGCCGAAGGAGGCGAAGCGAAGATCTTCGTACGGGAAGACGGCACAATAGCCTCAGGAAAGATTGTGGTGCTGACAATTCCGATCACTCCACTGCGCCCGCTGACGGACAATCTTGTTCGTTTCGTCTGTCTACACGAAATCGGGCATGTGCTGGGCATTTCCGGACATAGCAGCCAGCCCGAAGATGCAATGTTCTTCTCAACATCAGTTGCAGATGTTCGCAAGGAATTATCATCGAGAGACAAGAAAACTTTGGCGAGACTTTATTCCAAAGTTCAATAAACCTCAACCAGCGAAAAGTAGATCGTCTATCCGGCACTAATGATTCTGGTCGGCTAAATATGCTGCTTTCACAACTCGATAGGCAACATATCCATACATCAGGCAAACGATCAACAAAACCAGCAACGGGTGATGAAGAAGCTGCTTGACAGCCGGCTTGCAAAGGGAATCTATCCAGAATATCCCGCTTGATGCCCCGATCATGATCTATAACTCCATAACGTCCGACATCCGACAAGCGCAATATTGTACTTCAAACGGTTAAGTTAGCATTAAAAATGAGCTGGGAAGTAAGTTTCGACCGATTACTACTTGACTACCACCGTCGGGCCGGTACTCGCCTTTCCTCTCAAAGCCTTTTCCAGCCTGTCAGTACGAGCAAAATGACAGCAGTTGAAGTGTTGACCACAGGCCAACCCATTACTAGTCCGACGATTGCATCACTGCCGGCATTGTCACCGACGTGACCACGTGCGGCAGTAATACCTCCGCTAAAGGCAAGCCGGCCAGACGGATCGTACAGCAACACTTGCCCGGATGTACTACTTCCGAGCTCAGCCCCAATCATTCCCCTGGTCGACAAAATTCATCAAATCTAGCAATCCACATATGAGTTACTAGAAATCCCCACTGTTTAAACCCAAAAGTAATGCTAAGTTAGAAAAATCGTGTGGATTAGCCGGATTCACACCAGCATCCGACACGGCCTAGTAGGTTTGAATCCCAAAGTTTCTCTGGCTATTCGAACAATTCGAATGATCAGTACAAACATCACTTCCAATCGAAAAGGTCAACAGAATGCAATCATCAACTGACGAACAGATTAGGATCCTGATCGTAGACGATCAGGAAATCTTGCGGGTTGGTCTTCGATACACGCTCGAGAAAACCACTGAGTTTAATATCGTTGGAGAAGCAGAAGACGGAGAGATTGCCATCCGGCAATGCCAAACTCTAAAGCCGCACATAGTGCTGATGGATCTCGGCATGCCAGTGAAAGACGGCATCGATGCCACCAACGAAATAAAGAGCACCTTTCCGGATATCAAAATCATCGTTCTCACCTCACATGACAGCGATCAAGATATATTCGCCGCACTTGGCGCAGGTGCAGATGGATATTGCATCAAAGCAATCACAAAGGATCAGTTAATTGGCGCAATCAAATCAGTTTTCCAGGGTGCAGCATGGCTCGACCCTGCCATCGCAAAACGCGTGCTGCGAGCGTCAGTAACACCCCAGGATCGAATCGAAAAACCAGCCAAAGCTAACACATGCGATCTTTCAGTGCGCGAGCTAGAAGTATTGCATCTTTTGGTTGATGGATTGAGCAATCAAGAGATGGCGGATCGTTTGATCATAAGCGTAGAGACCGTCAAGACCCACATGCGGCATATCATGGAAAAACTGCTAGTCTCAGATCGCACTCAGGCAGCTGTCAGAGCCATGAAACTCGGGCTTGTCACGTCGAAGTGAGTTTTTGACTTTCATGGACAACCGTCAATCTGCTGTCGCAGGAAGAATGACAGTAAAAGTGGTGCCTTCGGCAGCGGAGCTGCTGCAGCGAATACTTCCTTGATGAAGAGCCAATATACGATAACAGAGATAAAGTCCTGTACCGATTGTTGCCACATATCTTTTGCCGGGAATTCCTTTCCAGAAGTGTTGGAAAAGCTGAGCTTCACTCCCTTCTAGCATGTACTCACCAGAGTTCTGCATGCGGATCGCTACTCCTTGCTTCACATTTTCCGCAAATATTCGGACCGCTCCATCTTTCTGATTGAACTTGATGGCATTGCCTATTAAATTGCTGAACAGCAGCCGCAGAGCTTGCTTGTCTCCATAGACACTCTTCAAATCAGGAGAGAAGTGGGTTTCAATCTTGATACATTTTGCTCTGATGAACGGCTCAAACTCCTCTAAACAGCCCTCAATCAATCTTCTGTTTCACAAGATAATCCTGGGCTCCCGCTGCAACCGCCTCCAGACCGACGCTTGGATCGTCTGACGAACATTGCAGCCCAGCATCTCCTCCTGGGTGTATACGTAGATTCGCTCAGCGCCGACATTCCAGCTCGTCACTGTCCCCTGGCGATCGAAGCTTAAGATGGCATCGCCGGCCGACTTCACAATTGCTGCCGGGCGCTGTGTTTCGAACAGTGTAAGCTTCTGCGCAGTCATGTTTCGACCGATAGCATAAAGCCTATTTTCTTCTATCAAGGGAAACGAGTTCCATGACATCCACTTCGAGGTTACGTCCTTTTAGAGAATTCGCGATTCCATGGTGCTTCCGGCAGAACTGCTACTGTGCCCTTCGAGTTCAGCTCGCACCTTGTCTCGGTCGTCAGGATGCACGATATCCAAGTAACATCGACCCACTATTTCATCCTGAGTAAATCCGAACAGGTGGCACGCTGCTGGATTGACTTTTAGAATTTTCCCGCTCAAATCGTTGATTGAGAGCACGTCTTGCGACAATTCAAAGAACGCTTTGAAATCACCAGACAGCTCCTCTGAGTTAAGTTGTGTCAATTGCTGATTACTTTCTTCCATTACCAGCTCGCATTACAAAATGCCAAAGTACGATCGGCCGGACCCGCGCACCACTTTCCTTGCTTTCAACATTTTCTCCCTCGGGCGGCAGCTGAGCATCCCGACGGAGCGCAAATTCATTCATCGAAAGTGTGATTTTAAGTCACACCACCGGGGAATGGTGAAGGCAGAAAGGTCCATCGTGGAAGCAATCAGCGAAATACAATATCGGCACTTCACGGTACTATTTAACGTAAGATCGCTGATTGACCGAATTTCGAAGGAGAAGCAATATGGAGTTAATGGACAAACAAGTTCTCATTTTCGCCGGACCTGATTTTGAGGATCGGGAGCTGTTTTATCCTCTTTATCGATTTCAGGAAGCCGGAGCGACAGTCGCAGTCGCCGGACTTGGCGAAAGGTCCTACAAAGGAAAGTACGGATGTCCGGTCGAAGTAAACGGAAACTGTGAAGAGCTCTCAAAAGGCAACTGGGATATCGTCATAATACCGGGCGGATGGGCACCAGACAAAATCAGAATGAATGAGGCTGCGCTCGAGATTGTCCGCAAAGCTGTTAAGACTGGCTCTGTTGTAGCCGCGATCTGCCACGGAGGCTGGGTACTCGCCTCCGCGGACGTAATTAGAGGAAAGAAGGTAACGAGCTATAAAGCGATCAAAGATGACATGATTCATGCCGGAGCCAATTGGGTGGATGCGGAAGTCATCGCTGACGGTGGCATCGTCACCGCTCGCACGCCGGCGGATCTTCCTGCCTTTTGCCGGGAAATCATCAAGCTGGCCGCAAAGACAAGGGCGATCGTTTGATTAACTACTCCGGTTAGACGACACTTCAGAAGCGTAAAACTGATCAGCTCTCCTGTTCTGCCTAAACGGCGACACTGGCGCAATCCAAAATAAAAGCAGAGCTTTCGGTATCAGATTGCCTTACTTTTTAGCCACCATTACAGGAGATTGCTCTCCGTGTCCAGGCAATTCCAGCCGATATGAATCACTAAAACCTTGCTCCTTGAAGATCGTCTTCAATTCACCTTCACTAAACACACAACCATTTTCAGTTGCCAGGAACATGTTCACATCAAACATTAGAGCGGCTGCTGGAGCTGTTCTCGTCTCATTAGAGAAAAACTCAGCAACGACCAGCCGCCCCCCCGGCTTCAAGGACTCGTAGCACTTAGCAATCAGTTTTCG
Source organism: uncultured Candidatus Obscuribacterales bacterium (assembly GCA_964607945.1). Taxonomy (GTDB): domain Bacteria; phylum Cyanobacteriota; class Vampirovibrionia; order Obscuribacterales; family Obscuribacteraceae; genus JAGVKB01. The sequence continues at coordinate 265 of CAZSNX010000274.1, read as the reverse complement.
AGAGAGATCTCTGCCCTCGCTATGGAGAATATGTCCGAGAATGACCACATCGTAGGCTGCCGGTTCGAGCGTCACTTCGCGCCAATTTCCACTCAACTTGTTGTAACGATCGGCGACTTGATACTTCTTTGTGAACTTGTCCATCATCTGTAGCACGGCCGGAAAGTCCAATGCGTCAACCTTGATGCCTTTGTTAGCCACCGCAAACGGAATGCTCCAGACAGCACTGCCGGCTGCAATATCAAGCACTCTTGCTCCGGTAGCC
>CAZSNX010000273.1:3111-6249 GCA_964607945.1 uncultured Candidatus Obscuribacterales bacterium | reverse complement strand
GCTGGAGCTGGAAGTTTTTGCTTGGCGCTCCAGGAAGTTGATTACGTCTTGACCTTTTGCATTGCCTAGTGTACGAGACAATTGGCCGTTTTCTTTGTTGAGCCCAAGCGAAATCAATCCGATGGCGGCGGCGACTCCCTGCTTCTTGTCTGCGGCATCCCAGTCAGCCTTTGCTTTGCTGAGCTGCCCGGAGAGGCTGGTGACATTCGCATCTAACTTGGCCTTTTCGTCAGTGGACTTCCTTTCGGCGTCTTTTCTGTCTTGCTTCGCCTTATCCAGGGCGGCTTGAAGTTCGTCGACCTTGTCCTCGATTGTCTTGAGCTGGTTGAATGTTGCTGACAGTTTTTCGATATGTTGTTGGCGTTCCTGACTGTTTTCCGGCAATGACATAATTTCGGCTGTGCGCTTGAGCGACAACTCGGGTGGCTTGACCGACATCTGCGCGTCGTATTGAGTGAGCAGTGTTCCGAGTCGACCGCGCTGATACTCCGAGAGAAACTTTTGTACGTCTGCCAGAGTTACGTTCTCGACTTTGTTGTCTCGATGGCGAGATCCGATTACATCAGAGCTTGCAGTGCCTTGCTTTCCTTTGAGGCTGATCAAAGCCATTCCGGCGGCTAATCTTTCTTCGGGATTTTTGCTGTCTAGAAAGCTGGTGGTAAGGCGGTTGGTAAGGGCGGCTTCTTCCGTCTTTCGCTTGGCCGAGCCTGCTTCGAGCGCCTTAACCTTATCAGTTTCCTTAATAAGTGAATCTATTTTGAGCATGGTCGGCGTATCCGGGGCAAAGACCGGGCCACGATACTGTTTGGCTTGCTCCAGCTGTTTGCTCAGGTTCTCTTGTTTCGTTTGCGCCAACATATCTGGAATTGCTTTGCCGAGAATGTCGCCGATCATGACGACTTCAGTTCCAAGCAGGCCCCATTGCGTAGCGGAATGTAATTTGCTCGCATCAAGCAAATTCTTGACTGCACTTTGACGCTCGACGAAGGCTGCACCGCGTGAGGCGGCCCAGGCTTTGCGGAGCGAATCGCCAAGCGGCAGCGTGTTCATCGTAATGTCGGTGAGCATTGCATAGCTGCGGTACTTCATGAATTCGTGGCCGTAATGACCGAATCCGGCCTCAATCGGCCGACCCATCACGCCGGTAACACCTAGGAATCCATGCCAACTGGCCCGACTGAGAGCTATTTCTTTAATGCCGGTAGAAACAGCCATCTTTACACCTTGGGCGGTCGCTTCTTTGGCTGCTGTCCTCCAGATGGCAGCGCCTTCGAAACCGCCGAGCGCTATGAAACCGATGTCCATCGCCATGCCGGCTCCCTTCATGCCATAGTGCCAGGAAGCTCCTTCCGTTTCGAATCTCGGCAAGTTCTTTGCTTGCATCATCATGGTGCGTCCGCCATCCATCACAACCACCCAATCGTCCGGCTTATAGTAAACCGGCTGTTGCTCGGTGCCGGAGATGGTCGTCTTTTTATCACTGGCGATCAGATCGTAAGGACACCAGGAGTATTGAAATTTCTGAGTGCTGGTAACGGCGATCATTTTTTCCCCGTCCTTTTGCACTTCCTTAGCCTTGAATCGGAATTCCCGCAAGTTGAATTCTTCTTCGCCCGGAGCAAGCTTTCTGCCACCAAGCAGGAATCCAGGATTAGGTGAGAATTCGATTTTGTCGTTTTTCTCTTTGGCAACAATCATTTCAGGCTTGTCGGCGAACTGCTTCCTAAGCTCTGCCAGCGCCTTTTCTGCTTCCGCCTCGCTGTTGAAGTGTTGCTTCAGGACCGGCACTTCCACAAAGCCGCCGCGCTGGTCGGATTCCTTCTTCATGACGGTGACGTTGAAGCCGTCAGGCTTGATGGTGCCTTCGACTGGTACGTCCATCCAGCCGAGTACTCGGCCCTCCTTCGATGCAGCAAGCGCAACTTCTCTCATGAGTTGGTCTACTTGCGGACCGTACTTTTCCAGCCATTTTTCCAGCTTTCGCATTTGTTCGAGATTCTCGCCGGTACGCTCGAGAGTCTTGGGTATGTCGATGGCAATTGATTTGATATTGCCTTTTTCATCGCGTACTACCTTCCCTGGAAAATTCTCATCCTTGAGCGCCTCATCGGAGAAGACTTGCTGTGCGATGGAAGTCCATTTCGGAACAGTAATGCCGAAGAGTTTGTCCGGGTTGGTACTTTCCCGAGTGGCGACATTGAGTTGCGCGATCGAGTGCGCATAGTTTCTTACTTGAATCCATTGATTCATCCAGCTCTGAGCAGCATAAGTCCACTGCTCCTTTTCGTGATCGCTCATGTTTTTCTTCGGCAGCCAGCCGTTGAAGCGTCCTTCGAAATTCATCTCCTTGATTTGAGATTCAATCCGGCAAGCGTTGGAGTGGATGATTGTCGACTCCAATACAGACATCGCTCTGGTGCTCCAGATGCCCGCTGCGCGCAATAGAGCTACATCCTGAGCGGCTGGTACTTTGTCATCGGCAACGCCCAGCTTGATTTTTAGATCGCCGTTTTGAAGCTGAGCGCGAAACCACTCCGGCATAATGTGCCGGCCGCTGCGAGGATCGACGGGCGGCTCCAGTGGGCAACCGGCTGGAATCTCGACGCCGCGGCTATCCAATAGAGTCAGATTTCCCAGCACGTGGTTCTCCAGCATTCTGGCTGCTGCATTGTATGCTTTTCTCGTTTCTGTCCCGAACTCGCCCTTCTTCAGTTCGGCTTCAATCTTGGTCATGCGCTCCGCACTGATTCCGAGCGCTCCCTGCAACTCCTTGATGGTGGAAAGTACCATCTGGACTGTCTTTGCGTCTTCGAGTTTAAGCGCGGCCGCCGGGCGGTCGCCCGGCTTCTGGACCTGGTCGTTAGGAGCGGCTGGAACGACCTTTTGATCGCCGGCCTTGAATTGTTGATTAACCGGTTTGTCGCCCGCCGGCTGTTGTTGCGGACGAAAATCCAAGACAGGTGCTGGTTTTATGTCACCGGCCGGCAGTTGCCCGACTGGTCTTGCTTGATCTTTTGCTTCGGTCGGTGCCGCTGCCTGTCCGGCATCTCTTTCGGCGGCTGCAATCTGGAGCCCGGGCAATTTATCGCCTGCAGTTTGCTGCTGCCTGAGCTGTTCTGCCGAAAGGGCTTGATTCCA
>CAZSNX010000273.1:0-3101 GCA_964607945.1 uncultured Candidatus Obscuribacterales bacterium | reverse complement strand
AGATCCTGGCTTCGCTGGCCATCCTCGTCATCGGCTGGAAGCTGTCCGGCTGGAAGCTGTCCCACCGGTCTGTCCTCGAGCCTTGATTGAACTGGCGTCTCGAGCGGATTCTGGAATGGTAACTGGGTGTCAAAAGAGTCTGGCTGTCTCAGATCTCCCATCTCGTTCTACCTCGAATTGGGAATATACGGAACCAGCCTGAGCGTATGTATGCGGACTGTTAAGTTTTTAGACAGTCCGGCAAATTTCTCTGTAGCTTGAGTCTCGACAGGATGGACAGCTAAGGCAGCTATTTGTCCCGAAGGATCTGGAAACTCAGGTTCGAGAATGGGTCGAGCACTATCAGCGAGCGCTGGCATTATTGGAGAAAGTATCTGAATTCCAGTGTAAGAGAATTCGGGTTTCGAAGATGTTGACTATGGTTTCTGAGGCTTCTTGGACCTTGAGTCGAGCTACTTCCACAGCCAATGACTTATCTTGAGCGCTGTTCGCTGGAAAAATCTTCGGCTCGGCCGCGTAAATAGGAACTTTCATCGCCCGACCAGCAGTCGGACAGCGTTCATGAACTGTTCTGGATCTGTCTTGGCCGGCATCGTGTTGACTATCTCTCCCTGAGAATCCAGAAAAACGAATGCGCCAGCACCAGTTACACCGTACTTTGCCCGCAGCTCCTTGTTTGCCGGGTTGTCTACGTCCACCTTCTCAAAGTCCACTTTCCCGGAAAACTTCGAGCGTGCCTGATCGACCACGGGGTCGATTTTCTGCACCAACTACACCAGCTTGCCCAGAAGTCCAGCACCAGCGGTCGTCCTTGCGGCGTACCACGGGCCCCAGGCAAAGAAGTTGATGCTCTCGCGGTCTGTCCGCGAGCCATGCTTGCCTGCCCTTGATAAGTCCTGTGTCCGTCATAGTGAGAAAGCTGATTGAGAGCTGTTTGAGCGTAATTTTTGAGATACTGATCGTTGCCATTAGACACAACCCATCGATATTCGGTCATAGCTCTGCTTATCTGGTTTAAGCTTTGACAGCAGAGACCCATGTAATAGTGGGCGGAAGTTAAGTTCGCCTGAGGTTCCTTGAGATAAGAGTCAAGGTCCGACATGGCCCGTGCATACTGACCTGACTTGTAGGCCGCTATCGCCTGATCGAGCACGCTAGGCGCAGCCAAACCAGGAATGGCAACGGAAAAAAGGCAGATCGCACAGGCAGCGCTGAGGATTTCAATGCTTCGCACAACCGTCCTTCCTTTTTTATCTTTTTTTAGGTCGACCATAATTCTTGTACCCACAAGGGTGGTCAAGCCACCGCTGAGAGCGGCGGGCACATCCGCTTACAATCGGAGATCCTCGTGTTCAGCGGGGCCACCGAATAGCACATACTAGGAGCCTGTCTGGCAACTCACTCCGGTCTACTAAATTTGAGCTAGCTCCTTGAGGAGCTGAAACGGACCTGCCTGAAGCGCTCTTATGTTGATTTACCAAAAAAGATGAAGATTGAAATCTGCTTTAGGACTTCAAGACCTAGGCTGTTGAATGTTTTCAGGCATTTGCTGAAATAGGATTGTTTTCACCAAATTTGATGAAACGACAGAGCTGCCAGCGAAGAAAGGATTGACGTTGCTCCAGAAGCTGCTCCGCTTCGACCTTATCCAGAAATAATCAGGCAAGCTCTGCTTGATCCCAGGCAACCCGATCAATTGAACCTCCTTCCGCATAACCTGAATGAATAGCGGGACTTTTGCATTTTTCCGTTCCCAATCGTGGTGAATCGATCTCGCAATGCGGGCTTAAGTTCGTCTTGCAGATCAAAATTGCAAATCAGCAAACCAACTTAGGGCGCTTCTTCTGCTGAGCGATGAAGTGATCGATGAAGATTTCCCTCACTGCTTTGGCATTCTTCTCGTCGATCGCTTTGCCCTCAAACCGGCTGCGTCTGCTACTCTGCTTCACGAGAAAGCTCCTCTGCTCTGGTGTTAGCTTCAACAACCAACATTGTGAAGTTTATTCAATTCTTTGATACCGTCTTTAGTGTCGCGCTTGAAAGCGGCTCATGCCTGCAAAAAAAAAGAACTGACGATCTCTTCCGGCTCTCCCTCTCCACTTTCGCCACAAAATACCGCTCCAGATCAGGAAGGATTAAATCGGCTCGCTGTCTAATTCCCGCTCGGAAAATCCACCTCCTGCCCCAGCCCGTCGTGAATAATCCGGGGCAACCCAACAAACTACTCTATGTAGACGCTTTGCCTGCCAGTATCAAGCTGGGCAAGCATGTTGGAAATTCGTTTAGAGAGTTCATCCGTTACCTTTTGGACGGCTGCCTTTTTGTTTGCCTTGTAACTGTCCCAGTAATCGAGCAGATTGATCGGCTCGCCTAATTTGAGAAAGACAAGGCGCGGACCTTTAATGGTGCATTTTCCGAAAACCTCTGTTTCAAATCTGTCGATCGTTTCGGCAAAACGCTCTTGAGTCATGCGTTCCAAAAGATATCCATCATAGATTGCGATGAAATTGACCACACGGTCGAGATCCCGGTAGAAAGCACGAATCAATTTTGCTTTCTCGTCGTGTAGCTTGCGGTGATAGTCTGAGGCTGCTTCTTCGTCCTCGTAGATATGCTCGTCCAGTGCGTTGCGAAGTATCCGCACCAGCGAGAGCGTGGGTTGTCCGGCCGGAAGCTCGATTTGAAGATGGGCCGCGATTACGTTCAGAACAACCGTTCTGAGCGAAGTGAGCCGCTCGTTGATTGATTGACCTTCAATTGGTTTGTGATCGTATTCATGTTCCAGTGCCCCAAGTACGGACAATGCAATGGCGCGCAGGCGCTCGTGCAGAGAGCTAGAACTGGATTTGGCAATATTCAAATGCTCTTCGAGTCGGTCTATCGAGTTGCGCAGTTCATGCGTAATATCAGCTCTGTAAGTGTATTTAAGCGCTACCGGCAAAAGCAAAACCGGTTCGGTTTTCTTCTGCTTTTGCAACTCTTCGAGAGCCCAAAATGACATTTGCGCAACGCCGGTCTCGAGCGGCATTAGGGTGTCATTTTGTCTTGATATCTCACCTTCAGGAAAGATCACCAGCTTTTTCTTACCGCTGACTATCAAG
>CAZSNX010000272.1:0-6339 GCA_964607945.1 uncultured Candidatus Obscuribacterales bacterium | reverse complement strand
CCAGTGTCAGCAACACTGATCCGGCTTCTGTCGCCGGATTGGATCATAGTTACGGTGATTGATCCGCCCGTTGGTGTAAACTTCAGTGAATTGTCGATTAGATTCTGAATGACCCTTCTTATCTCATCTTCATCACAGGATGCATTCTGCGCGTCGCCAGGCAATACGGCTTTTAGCTCGACTCCTTTGTGTTGAGCTAGAGGCATAATTTCTGTTACCAGCTGAGTAATAATTGCTGAAAGATTGCAACTCTTCATGCGCAAATCTTTGACACCACTATCAAATCGATAGACATCCAGCAAAGTTTGAACAAGTCCGTAGAGAGCGCTGTTGCTTTGATGGATGGTTTCGAGAATCTCCCTTTGCGGGTCAGAGACAGGACCGAAGTCTCCTTCCAACAGAAACTTGATTGCTCGGTTGGTGGCCAGCACAGGTGTTTTCAAATCATGAGTCAGCGTTGCAACAAAGTCTTCCCGTTGTTGTTGAAGCACCACTCTATCGGTGGCATTGGCAAACATTGCCACCAAACCGTTTATTTTTCCGGAATCATCCTTGACTGGCCAAGCCGCCCAATCCCAATACACAGCTTCGGACGTACCTAGATTTGAAAGACTCAACCGATCGGTAGTTTTGCGACATGGTTGACCGTTCCTGATGATATCTTCGAAAGAACCTCGGTCTAGACTAGGCGCAAGATCGAACAATGACTTTCCAACCGCATCCCTTCGTGCTGGCAATTCCAGAATTGATACGAACTCGTCGTTGCACTCCAGACAAACAAGATCCTGACTGAGAGTCACGATACCGATTGGCGCGCTTTCTAAAATGCTCTTGGTTACCCGTTGCTCTGTCTGAAGTTCATGGATCGCATCGCGATGTTTGCGAATGGCGTCCTCTTTTGCACCGATATAACTTTCAATCGCCAATCCCATGTCAAAATACATAATCTTAAGGAGCGCTAAAAGCGTCTCCGAAAGCCGTTTGCCTTTGCCGTCCAAGCGGTCGACCAAGGTTGGAACGATCAGGGCTAAGACTCGGTTGTAGGCGCCGATGTACCATTTCGGATCAAGCTCAATACGGTAATGCGTGGAGCCTACCCGCAATCTATCCCGCACGTAGTCTTCGTCATACTCACCCTTGGTGAGACGCAAAAAATATGCTCTCTGGGCTGCTTTTGCCCGTTGCAAAGTTTGTTCGTCCGGAAAGAAGCTGCGAGTTTCTTCAAAAGCCAGGAAATGGGAATACATCGAATCTATCATTTCGTCGACGTGTTCGCTCACGAGTGTATCAATCTCTTCTTTGATTACAATCTCGTCATGAGTGCCAAGCTCAAGCCACGTCTTTCGTAAAACAATCTCCTGGTTAGACAGTGCAGTCATAAGTCCACTTTGAATATTGTTCTTGCAATCGGTCATTGTTTTCTTGATGCGACTTTGCTTGTAGGATGTCGTGGCAACGAAAGAAGCCTGCGAATTCTGATCGTTATTTCTTTGCGTTCAAGATATCAGCTTATAATGGGTAAATCACTAATAAGTGCTCACATCATGACCCAAGAATCTAAGTACAACATCGACTCTAAACCCGAAATAAAGGTGCTGCTGGTTGAAGATCATGCCTTGACAAGGATGGGGTTGAAAACAGCGCTGAAGAGAACAACGGATATTTTTGTTATCGGCGAGGCAGCTAATGGCGAAGAAGCGCTTGCATTCGCAGAAAGCCTCAAGCCGGATGTCATATTAATGGATGTAGGAATGCCGGTTATGGATGGCATTCAAGCGACGCAGAAAATTCGTGATAAGAATCCTGTTGCAAAAGTAATCATGCTTACACAGCACGACAACGATCGAGATATTCTAGCTTCGCTAGCCGCGGGCGCTTCCGGATACTGCCTCAAAGATGTTGAGCCGGAACGGCTTTATACCGCCATCCGTTCCGTTAACTCAGGCGACGCTTGGTTGGATGCCAGCATTGCCGGCAGAGTATTGAGGCATTACTCGGCTCAGGAAGCTAAAACAGTTGAAAACTTGCCCTCCCCGCCGGCAAAAACGGTTGCAACCGCGAATCCGGAGGTGCAGTTGGACAGACCTTATGCCGAGCCTTTGTCTGCTCGGGAGCTGGAAGTTCTTACTCTTATCGTTGACGGTCTTTCCAACCAGGAAATAGCGGACAAGCTCATTATTTCTCTGGCTACCGCTAAGACTCATGTGCGAAACATTTTGAACAAGCTGGCTGTAGATGACAGAACACAAGCAGCTGTTCACGCCATGCGTCGAGGTTTGGTTTAAACTAACAGAAGCAACGAGTTTTCTCTTGCGATCTTTGCCGATGGTTCGGTGACTTTCTCATACTCTTAAAGACTGATGTCTCTGCTTTTCCTGCTCTATCTCTTTTGGCAATTTGGTGTGCTCCCCATTTCCTCCGAGATGCCTCACGATCAGTACGGGACATGGAGCTGTGCAACTGACTTTTAAGCAGATGCTTCCTAAAATTTGCTTTTCAATTGCTGGTTTACTGTGAGATCCGATAACAATCAGGTCTGCCTGCCACTCTTTCGAGTAATAAGTTATCTCGTCGGCAATGAATCCCTCGCGAAGCATTTCACGTACATTCGCTTCGCTGCACGTTTCCCTGAGTTTTTGTGCGAAACCTTCCACAAGACTCCTTCCGCGAGTTCTTGCCTCTTTGACTAGTTCAGCAAGTATCGGCGATGGAAGTACGCTCATGTAACTTCCTACCAGCAGTGGTTGCACCACATGCAGTATGACAAACTCAGCCTTGTCCAGCCAGGTCTGTTTGCGTAGGAAATTCAGAATGTCTTCTGTGCAATCACTTTCATCTATGGCAATTAAGACTCTCATTTTCTCCCCCCTTCCAAAAGGGCTTCGAACAACATCTAACTTCTTAACTGTAGGGTCAGAATGACCGCAGCTCTATACATGCTCTTCTCCTCGATTTGCACACTGCTCGTTTGACAGCTTTGGCACCTGATTCCACGGAAGCATGCCGAGAAGAACACCCATCGCGCAGCTATTAGTAACTGCCGAAACAATCAGGCCGAGCGCTACCACAGCTGTTAGTAAAATGTAGTTGGCATTAACCGAGAATGCAAGAATAACTCCTGACAAGACCAGCGCTCCTGCAGTAAATCGGACTTGCCGTTCGATAGACCACCCAGACGCACTCGATCTTCTTACAGGCAGTCCGGAGACGATCCAACCCTTCAAGCCGCCTCTAATCACGAAGACATCCGCAAATCCAAGCGAAGCGAGTCTCTTTGCTGCCCATTGTGCACGAACTCCAGACCTGCAAAGCAAGTAAAGCGGCCTCTCTCGAGAGAAGACCTTTGAAGCTTTGTCCAGATCTGATAGCGGAACAAGAAACGAACCAGTGATGCGTTCCCCATCGTACTCCAGCGGATCGCGCACGTCTATGATTTGGCAAGGCTCCTCGCTGTCCATTCTGGACCAGACATCTAGTGGTTCGATTTCTTTCAATTTACTGGCATACATACATGGCGCACCTGTATCACAGTTGGAGTTACTGAAGTAGATGACACAACGGTCTGGGGTCCCAAAATGTAATATACGAAAACCCGGGCAATCATGCATCATTCGGGAGACTGAGCGATGTATTTCAGCGGTCTATGCTCTGTTGAAGTTTCTCCTGTCAGTGGCTCTACGCCTGTTGGGTCCGACTGTGCTCAAGAGAAAGACCAGATTTGTCGGACCTTAAGTATCGACGGATAGACAAAATCGGCAGGCAGTCTTACGATAGCTCTTAAAATCCGGGGCGACCGCTGTTGGTAATTGTTGAAGGTATTGAGCGTAAAGCTGAAGTAGTCTATGTCCTATAGGTAGAGATTTTAACGAATGCACCAAGAGTCCCAAGTGAGTTCCACCATCGCCGTTGATGGAGAATTTTTGATTCGACCTGCAAGCGACGCGCTTATCATTGAATGGAAAAGCACGTGTACATTTCATGGGACGTTGGTGCATCGCCACATCTGTCAAGCAATCGATCGATCCGCTGCTCCAGCGTGGTTACATGTACAGGACTTTAGCGGATCCTGTGTGACAACATTTGGCGGACTGGAATTGCAAAAGTATGACCGGCGCGTAGAATTGCTCTTTACTACAACATTCATTTCCCCAAGATCGATATTGCTTTCTAGGCAACAACAGGATCGTTTGCGGGAGTATCTGGCGAAGCTTCTGCAAACTCAATAAGCAGGTCAGTCGCTAGACTATTGGGGAATGATTGCCAAGGGTATTGCTATTGGTACTGTAGAGACTGAAAATAGGAAGATGCACACGACAATTCCGAGGCAAAACCAGCTTAAACATGCCGCTGCTCACGCAGTTGCTGTAGTCACGCTGGGCAATCCTCTGAGGGGAGATGACGCGATTGCTACTCATTTGCTTGCTGGACTTCCAGCGGAGCTGAGCGAAACGTTGTGCATTTTGGATGCCGGGTCTTATACACGCGATTTGCCGGACTTTCTTCACAATCACGACCTGGGAATTGTGACTGATGCCACCGCTAGCAATGATACGGTCATCCTTGATCTTTCTGACCTCGCACAATGCCATCAAATCATGCCTGACTGCTCCCATGCACTCTCATGGCTTGATGAGATTGTTTTGTTTAAGCACGAATTCAGCATACCGCAGCGCTTGTTGTTTGTCGGACTTCCAACTTATGAATCTGGGTGGCACGAAGGATTGTCAACACAAGCTAGAGCTAAGTTGCCCTCATTAATCAAGCAGTTTTGCGAGTTGATCGAGCACGAGCGAGCTGATAATGCATGAAGCAACCATAGCTCATGAAATTCTGGAGATTGCTCGCTTACGCGCAGAAAGTCATGAGGACGCTTGCGTAGTAAGAGTGCAAGCCCAGATTGGTGCATTTCGAAACGTTGATCCAGACGCGCTTTCCTTTGCTTTTAATGCCATGAAACAAGACTATGCGGGTTGCCAGGAGGCGCAATTGGAGTTGCTCCTAGTCCCAGCTCTAGCAGTATGCCAAGAACAGAGCCATAATTACAATCCGTCGGCTGAGTATGGCTTTCGTTGCAGGAAGTGCAATAGCGGCATCGGTGAACTAATTACTGGAGAGGAATTGAACGTAGTGGGTTGTGTACTATCTATCCCTGCTCGAAAAGGATGAGACCATGCACGAATCGGTTGATGAACACTTTCTCGAAGGAATTTTGCGAAACAACGATGAGCTAGCAGAACACAACCGCGAACACTTCGATGAAAACAATCTATTTGCCATCAACTTGATGAGCGCTCCCGGTGCCGGAAAGACTTCACTGCTTTCTTCGACAATTCCGTTGCTGGCTGACTGCTATCGAAGCCTGGTGCTCGAAGGCGATATGGTCGGAGAATTCGATGCAGACAGGCTCCGTAGCAATGGAATTACAGTCCATCAGATAATGACCGGACGCAGTTGCCACCTGGATGCTTCCATGGTCGCTCGTTCGCTGCATTCTGTTCTGCTATCAAAAGGCAATGACTTTTTATTCATCGAAAATGTAGGCAACCTCGTATGCCCAGCCGAATTTTCTCTGGGCGAGCATAAGAGAGTGGTCTTATTGTCGGTTACCGAAGGAGCTGACAAGCCGCTCAAGTATCCGGTCATATTCCGGAACTGCCATGCGGTTGTCTTTACCAAATGCGACCTGCTCCCTTATGTAGATTTTGATCTGGCAGAGGCAACGAACTACGTGCATGACATTAACCCGGATGCGAGAACCTTTGCACTCACAGTGAAGCAATCTGACGGGTTAGCAGATTGGCTCCACTGGTTGAAGACGCAGATAGCCGAATTTCGTCTTGTTAGAAGTCAGACAAGTGCAACTCATAAGGAGCACCATGTGCATATCACTTCCGGCTAGAATCAGCGCCATAGAGGGTCGGGCAGCCGAGGTCGAGACTTGCCAAGTTCGCAGGACCGTATTGCTGGCCGTCGAAGGAGCTAGACCGGGTGATTGGGTGCTTATCCACGGTGGCATTGCTGTCGCCACACTGAGCGCTCCGGAAGCAGAGGAAGCACTCGAGTTAATAGGCAAGTTAAGCAAGTCGTCGGAGGACAGCGAGAGTTAGATGGAAAAAGCATTTGTCCTTGCTAAAGCCGACTTTCAGAAGTTTCTTCAGCGGTTGAAGTCCTTTGGAACTGTTCATGCACCTGTGCGCGTCTCGGATCAGTCTTTCGCGTTCAAGGCGGTTGACCTCGAAAAGGAGATCGCTTTCGAGGCCTTGCGAACAATCTTGCCTCCAAAAAAATTCTTGTATCCGCAACGCGAAACACTATTTTCATATGATGAGTCAGGCACTA
>CAZSNX010000271.1:0-6358 GCA_964607945.1 uncultured Candidatus Obscuribacterales bacterium | reverse complement strand
CACTCAAGATACTACTATAAATAGTACAACTGCGATTGCAGTGCGGTGCCCAGGTGTTTGGCATGCTGCGAAGATTGCAGAATTACATTCAGTCAGGTTGTTTGAGGGCATGCCAATTAGTTCGCATTGAGTTCTGCAAGAATTGAGTTGAGATCCTGTGCCAATTCAAGCATTGATTGATGCCTCTTTTCCTGCTCCTTCTCCAATGCTTTGGCAATACATTTCTCGAGCGCGTCGGGAAAGGTGAGGTCGGGGTTCATCTCGCGAAGCAGCGGCACATCCTCTTCCAGGTGCAGTAGCATCGTCTGGGCGACATTGTCTCCCTGGTGCAGGACATAGCCTGTAAGCGCTTCGTATAGCACGCAGGCTAGTGAATAGATGTCAGAACGCTGGTCGACAGCTTGACCGCGCACTTGTTCCGGGCTCATATACGACGGGGTTCCCAGGCTTCTTCCTTCTTGTGTCAGCCCGGAGCCTTGTTCGGAATTAAGATCTCTCAATTTGCCGCAACCGAAGTCGAGCACTTTGATCCGGCAGTTATTCTGACCGGCCGGTGTGATCATGATATTGCTTGGATTCAAGTCTCGGTGAACGACGCCTTTTTCGTGCGCGTGCGCCATTGCTTCGCAGACCTGGCTGAAAGTGCTTAATGCTTCCGCAAGCGGCTGATGGTCAATCTCTTGCAAAACGTCTTCCAGCATCTTGCCTTCGACGTATTCCATTACCATGAATGGCCGCTTGCGTTCCGTTTGTCCATAGTCATGCACAATGGCCAGCCCTGGATGACTCAAACGGCTGACTATGCGTGCTTCCTGCTCGAAGCGTAAATACACGTCTTCCTTCATTCCATGGTAGTGCAGGACCTTGATCGCCACCAATTTGTCGAGACCGGGATGTCTGGCTTTGTATACTGTTCCGGCACCGCCCTCGCCCAGCACACTGAGAAACTCATAGCGTGCTGCCAGTGAAGTTCCGTGCAATCCAGCGTTTTCCAGTAACTCTTTGTTGCCGGTGCCCAGTGGCTTCGGTCCTTTTTGCTGGACGATTCTGAGAGCCGCGCGCACTCTTGCCGAGAGCTCTTTCATGTGAAATGGCTTAGTAAGATAATCACTTGCGCCGGAATCCAGTCCTTCTGCCTTGTCGTCTATATGTGCTCGTCCGGTCAGCATGACAACCGGGGTGGATTCATCCATTTCGCGAAACTGCTTGAGAATCTCTATTCCGGTCAATTCTGGCATGTCCCAATCCAAAATGACCAGGTCGTATTGATTGTTTTTCAACAGTTCCCAGCCTTCCGGACCGCCGGAAGCAGAGTCAGTTTCATGTTGCTCATGAGTGAGCCAGGACGACATGATTCCCAGATTATCGACATCGTCATCTACCAACAGTATTTTTGCCATGTTGATTTAATTCGACTCCTGTCGGGATAAATCTCATTTCTCGTCAAGAATTGACATTGGAAAGTTGCCGGATTGCGCCGAACACAATCGCTATTCCCACTGCCGGTGCACTTCAATCGGCTTGTATTTATGCGGTCAATCTTGTGTGAAGTTAGTATCAGGCAACTCAAACCAGAAGCAGCTGCCTCTGCCTTCGGAGGGGCAGTAGCCGATCTTGCCGCCCTGGGCGGTGATCAACTGTTTGCAGATATACAAGCCGAGCCCGGTGCCTTGTTTTTTGACACTGGCAGGCTGGTCGAGCTGTCGAAACTTCGCAAACAGGTTGCCGACCTGACTGGGGGGTACACCTGGTCCGTCGTCGATTACTTCAAACCTGACCAGGTTGTCTTCAGTTACACGGTACGTAACGTTGATAATCGATTTCTCGGGAGCAAACTTGATTGCATTGGACAGCAGGTTGATTAACACTTGAATCGTTCTGTCCTGGTCGCAAAGAAGCACAATTGTGCCTGCTGGCTCGCAGGCAATTTCAATCTTCTTTTTGTCAGCCAGAGCCAGCACTGACGACACGGCTATCTCCAGGATTTCAGTGCAGTTAGCTTCGCTGGTCGACAATTTCAGATTGCCGCCCTCGATCTGCTCGACATCCAGCAATGTGTTGGCCAACCTAGATAATCGTTGCACTTCCGAATGAGTACGCCCCAGTATCCTTGATACAGATTCAGGTAGGGCATCTCCATGAGAATGCAGGATCAGTTCGACATTGAGAGTAATTGAGCTGAGTGGAGATTTGAGATCGTGGGTAAGCATTGCAAGTTGCGGCTTTTGCGACTGTTGCTCGAGCGTCCTCAACAAAGCACGTACGCGTGCCGACAGCTCCTTCATATGGAACGGTTTTGTCAGATAATCGTTGGCGCCGGCGTCGAGTCCTTCAGCCTTGTCGTTAACATCGGCTCTTCCTGTCAACATCAGGATCGGAGTGGTGCCTCCAGCTGCTCGAAACTGTCTTAAAAGCTCGATGCCATTGAAGTCAGGCATATCCCAATCGAGAATCAGCAAGTCGTATCCGGCAGTCTGCAGGCAGTCGCAAGCTCGGGCGGCGCTGTCTACCGCATCGACTGCATGCTTCTCATTTTCCAGCCAAGATGACATTATCCCTAAATGATCAACGTCATCATCGACCACCAGAATTCTTGCCATGATTACCTGGAATGAATCACTTTCCGTGTGAAACGGTACGAACCGGCCGAGCAAACGGAACTTGAGTAAGTGCAGTTGGCAGAGTGCAGTTCTTGCGAACTCACATTGTTAACAGCGCTATTCCCCTTAGCCCGTCAAGCTAATCCTGCTGTCGGAAACGGGACTTCTGCAAGCTCATTCTCGCGACTGGATTAACTCTAGAGTCAAAACCAAGTAGACGTTCCTCCGGCAGTCTCGCGTGGTAAGTTGATCGGAGGGAGTGCGGAGTATTGATGGCTGGCAACGAGCAGTTTGACAAGAATGATTCGTCCGGTGCCGGTCAGGCGTTGGGCGATGGAAACGAGTACGTAAAGGTACGGTCGTGGTATCTGGCTCGATTGCGGCGGGTGGCGATTGATAAGGCGGCAGCTACGCAGTTGACTCCGGCAGCGTTGATTGCGGCTGATAAAGAACTGGTCGAGCGGCTTGTATTGGAGAAGGTGGTTCAAGCGGGAAGTCCGAAGCAAAAGCGACCTCCGAACGCCTTGCTGGTTGGCATTTGGATACTATTGGTGGTGGCATCTTTCGTCTGGCTGTTGGTGCTCGAAGGACTCGATGTCGGCAGTACGTTCTCGGCATATTTCCGTCTGACAGTTGGTTCTTTGGTTGGCCAGGGTCCAGATGATCTGATTCGAGCTGGCTTGCCAAGTTACTTCGCCTTCCTGCCGGTTATAGTGATCGGTTTGCCGTTCTGGTGGTTAGTATTGGCTCCGCTCTTCAGTCCTGACGCTGAGCGCCAAACAGATAAGGCTCGAATGAGTTAGCGCAACGAGGCGTTGAAAAAATCCAAACTAAGCCGTCGGGAGGGACTAGAAACTGAAACATTCGTTGTACAAGTTTGGATTGATTACGATTGCGGCACTGTTGGTGGCACAGCTGCTCTTTCTATTCAATCTCTCCACCATTCTAAACGAGCAACAACCGCAGCCTGCTCAAATGCAGGCCGCCCGTGATGTGATTCGCTCTGGTGTGATTTTGAGTATCGCGTTAGCGATCGGATTGGCATTTGCATACAGGCGAAGAATCGTCGAGCGTCTGAACGGTTTAAGGAAATCTGTCGCCGGATTGGCACGAACTGGCGGCGGTAGCTTAACTGAATTGAATGGCGATGAGATCGCAACGCTGGATCAAATGGTTTCGGCGCTGTCTCTGCAGCTTGCTGGTGCGATCGAGAAGGAGCAAGCGATCGCAGACTACGCGATGGATGTGATTTGCTCGCTCGATGGTGATGGGCGTTTTGTTGCTGTAAGTCCAGCTGCAATCAGACTCTGGGGATTCGCTCCCGATGAGCTGGAAGGGCGGCGATTCTTGGATATGGTTTTGACCAAGGATGTGGAGCGTTGCAAGCAAGCACTCCTTAACGCGCGAAGTGAGCGCGGTGAATCAACTTTTGAGAATCAGATGCGTTGCCGCGATGGGTCTTCCCTTTACATGTTGTGGTCAGTCGAGTGGTCCATCACTGAGAAGCGCCTGTTCTGCGTCGGTCAGGATATTACAGCGCGAAAAGAGCTCGAGTTGCTGAAACAACAATTTGTTGCACTGGTCAGTCACGAGCTGAGGACACCGCTTAATTCGATTGGTGGGGTGCTGTCTTTGTTGAGCGTTGGGGCACTGGGACCGATTCCTGAGAAAGCCGTCGAGAAGATAGAGATCGCTGAACGCAATATCAATCGACTGATTTTGAAAGTCAACGATCTGCTCGATATAGAGAAGCTCGAGGCTGGTCAGATGCAAATGAGCTTCAGTGACATAAGTTTGGCGCCACTGTTAGAAACGGCTGTTGAGTCTGTCGAGCGTGTTGCCGAGAAAGAGCAAGTGTCGATTGAAACGGCCAGCACTGAGGCGATGATCTTTGCTGATGGTGACAGACTCGTACAAGTGCTGGTAAATCTGCTGGGAAACGCCATAAAGTATTCTCCAAAGGAAGCTGCCGTATCGATTTCAGTCAAGGAGATTCCGGACTTCGTCGAAGTTCGCATCACCGACAGAGGCAAGGGAATTCCAGCAAGCCATCGCGAAGCGATTTTCGAGCGCTTTCGCCAGGTGGAGATTGCTGATTCCAAAAAGAAGGGCGGAACAGGATTGGGGTTGGCTATATGCAAAGCAATTGTGGAGCAACATCGAGGCTCGATCGGTGTCGATAGCGAGGAGGGAAAAGGCAGTACCTTCTGGTTTAGAATTCCAGCTGCGACGTCTGGTTAGTCAGTTGTGCCATCAGTTGACGGTGCATTGACCGGCTGGCAGCTGCATGTGGCAACAGGCGTAGTCGATCTTGGGAAATCAGTATTTCGTGCCGCTCTGGCACGTGTGCTTGTGCGAGCCTGCAGCGGTTACATTTGAATCAGCCTGTTCTGCTTTCGGTGGGCTGAAGTCGAATTCGTGAGCAATGGTAGGCAACACTCATGATGCTGCTTCGCGAATTTGTAACAAACCATCCCTAATCTACTTCGCAAGTACGAGTTGAGTGGGAATCGACTGGCAGGCGCGAATATCAGGAGATGCAAGGTGAGTATGCTAAAAGCAGTAACTAAGAGCAGATTGGTGGGGACTAGAAACGACCGAGGTTCAGTGATTGCGGAAGGGGTGGTGGCACTTGGAATGCTCGTGTTTGGAGGAATATGTGCTGTCCTCCTTATGTTGAATTCAGGACTTTCGATGTATCACAAAAGTAAATTGGGGTTTGTTGCAATGCAGACGGCCACTTACGCCGCGAGCTTGTCCAGTCATGATTCCGATGCCGTACAGCACTTTGCTACTGCGCTGCTGAACCGAATGGCTATCGGTGCGAGAGACACGACCGTTCACGTTGAGGACGTCGATATTGAAGGACGAGAAGGGGTTCAAGTTGCAATTACTACTAAACTACCGCTTTTTGATACCAAGATAGACATACTGCCGGGCTCGATTGTGTTGCGTGACTCAGCGGTCGCTACGAAACTGAGTCTGGGGGGTGAAGGCTGGCTTAAGTTTCCGGCACGGCAGGGTACGTGGAATCCGGGAACGATCAATGGTCCCGCCTATATAACGTACACGGGTGGCAACCTTTGGATTCCGTTCGCCCGCTTTACCGCTGGTCAAGGCGGCTCAGCTCCCGGACCGGGTCCTGTTTATGAAGGAGTGGGGGTGCTTGCGGCGCCTACTGTGATGACGAATACCTGGCAGGACGTACGTCAGCAGCCGGGGCCACAAAATTAGCCTTACATCGATGCCAGGGTTCGGTTTACTGGGCAGTGCCTGCGCTGGTGAGCCGAGCTCTGATCTTTTCGGACAGTTGCCTTGGCTATCAGACAAGCCGAATTGATCACAATGCAGGTTCACTTATAGGTTGCCTTCAACTTCTTATGTTTGTGCAGCAAATTGAAGCGTTGCGCTCTAATTTTCGTTTTTGGATTGTGATTATCTTTATTCGAAGGCTTCAGTTGTAGCATTTTGTCGTAGATAGCCCGAGTCTGAATTGTCAGCGGATCGTTTGCTCCCAGACTTTCGGTACGAATCTTTAGCGCTTGTTCCTGCAACGTGACTGCATCATCCAGGTTGTTCTGCAAGCTGCGCAAGTAAGAAAACTTCGTCAAAACGACCGCGGAATAGAGATGATTTGGACCGTACCACTTCTCTATTACGGCCAGTGCTTTCTGAAACTGTGCTTCCGCCTCCTTGTACCGCCCCAACTTAACGTATGTAATTCCCAGATTGTCTATAGCTGTGGAAAGTTGAGCATT
>CAZSNX010000270.1:0-6423 GCA_964607945.1 uncultured Candidatus Obscuribacterales bacterium | reverse complement strand
CAAGCCCAAACTTACGGAAATGTCGAGTTGATAGTGGTCGATGATAGCGGTCCGGATCTCGTGCCGCTCGATATAGACCGCATGATCGCCGGCCATGCTAACGCCAAAGTCGTCTATCACCCCGAAAACCTGGGCCTGCCGGCTGCGCGCAATACCGGCATCGCCAATTCTACCGGCGACCTGCTGGTAGTTATGGATTCCGATGATTTGCTGGCACCGACATTTATTGAAGAGACGGTTCAAGAACTTTTGAGCCGGGACTTGGACGGAGTTTACACAATCGTGCAGACGTTTGGTGATAGAAGTTATCTGTGGACACCTGATTGTACGTTGCTAAATTTACTCGTGGGCAATCCGGGACCGGCCACGTTCCTTATGAGAAGACAAGTTTTTGATGCGGTGGGTTGCTACAAACCGCATCTTCCGCTCAACAGCGATCACGATTTCTGGATTGAGATTGCTAAGCGTGAATTCAAATTCTGCCGGCTTGATAAACCACTGTATTTGTATAGGAAGCATTCGCGCTCACTGTCTGCCGTTCATCGTGACGCTCGCTGGAGCGCTGTTCCCACTTTGTATGATGTCCACCAGGAGCTCTACGACAGGCATGTGAAGGAGTTGTTGGCGCTGAGGGAAAGACAGTACCGGCAGCTCGAGTACGACTATGACGAGCTCTGGCAGGAATGGTGCCGAACAGATCAGGCGTCCAGAGAGGTTCATGCGCGTTACGAGGCGTCCGAGAACCGCATTCGGCTAGCCAACAGGATTTTGGATAACTTCGCGCTTCAACCCGTGCTCTGGGTGTATCGCAAACTCCGTGCCTGGCGTTAAGCAAGGAGCCATCGCTTCGATGGTTTAAGACGAGCCGATCAGCTGCGCAATAGCCGACCTCAGCTGTTCTGCGCTCGCGGCGAAGTGGCAGTCCTCGTGTTTTTGCATCCAGGTGCTGTAGTATGACTGGTTCTTATGATAGGCATTGGCAAGAAGAATGCTGGGCACACCCAGAATATGAGCCATGATTTGCCCGTGCAGTCTGTCGGTAACTACCAGCCGGCAGTGTTTGAATTGAGCTAGTGCGTCGTGCAATAGAGTCAACGAGAATCGATGCATCTTCTGTCCGGAAAGCTCGCGCAAGTGTGCGGCTAACGGCGTGCTGTTTTCCCACTTCAAACGCGACAAAAATTGAGCCGGCCGTGACAATCCGCGTTGCCACACTTCGCGGTAGACGTTAACTGCAGCCGGAATCTGCCAATACCAACTAGTTAAGTCTCGCACCCTGCCGCGACCGGTGTATGCCCAATTGTAAGTTTGCCAATCTTCTATGATCGCTTCTTCTCGTGCGAGGTCAGCTGCATGAAGCTTAAGTTTGGACTCGGCATCTTGTCGGCACAGAAAGAGCACATGCCCGCATTCAACGTCTGGCATAGTCCGATGCTCGCTTGCCAGGAATTGAGCCTCCGGCCATAGTGTCATATCTGGTGTCAGTATGACTCGACAATGAATGAAGAGAGATGCGGCAATTTCGAAACTTTCTTGATCGCGCACAAGTATTGTCAAATTTGGATGTGAATTGAAAATGTCTGCTGCACGCTGAGCATTTTCAGATTGTGCGAAATAGGTGCTTTGCGGAAGAATGACGATCGGGCGCTCTCGATACTGAGCGATGATCTTCTCCCTGAAGAGCTGAGATTCAGGCCACAGGTCTCCCAGGTTGCCTCCGCCCTGCAGCAAAATTGGCATGGTATCACTGCTGCACCGCTCCATCTGAGTGGGTGAAAAATCGACCAGACTAGCGCAATAGGACAGTGAGATCTGATTACTCCGCAGGAGCTGAAGCGTGCTTAGCCAGATCAAGTGATCGCCGGCATTTAAATGATCCGGATAATCGAGCAGTATGCACGATTGATGACTGCCGAATATCGGTGAAAGCAAGTCTCTGAACGCAGGCGATGCTGGAGCGATGGACATGAATCAAGACAGGCAGAATGCCGAAACGGCGTTGGCATCATATTTAGTAGGAATTTGAACGCAGCCTGGATTAAAGTAGCCACGGAAGGCGATATGGCAACTCTTGAGTTCATTTCCTTGAGTAGTTGCATCGTGCACAAAATTGTCCGTCGGTGCAACATAGGCTTCGCCCGGACGGATTCGCACCTTGATCGGCGGATAATCGGGAAATGCCGCCATAAATGCCTTGCTGACTGCCTTTTCGTCGGTCAGGTTTTCGATATCGCAGCAATCGCAAAGATGAGCGAGCATATCATCAACGGTCAAGTTGATGAATACGAAGTACCGGTCTTCCTGCCCGAGATTGATAGACACTCTGTTGCGGGCGTAAGGGAGTTGCCGCACCGGTAACTTGTCCCAACCATCTATGTGCAGTCCGATGAAGTTTTGCTTGTGATGATTGTAAGTTACCGTTGCCAGACCTGGTTCATGCTCGGCGACAGTGTTGCACGCCAGAGGTCCGCTGATAGTCGCGGCTTGTGCTATCTTGTTCAGCAGAAAGCTGGTAAGTGGATGTTTCCAGAGCCTTTCATCAGTCGTGCGCAGTTGCAGGAGTTTAGGATCGGCCGCTTTCATGAATTCGATGCATTCACGAATCCATTTGATGTCTTGCTGCTCCAAAACGGGAATCAAGGCTACCATGCGATTTAGCTCGCCGGGTGAGGGCAGGCGAATGGTCGAATTCTCTTCTGCGGTCGGCGAACGCCATTGTGCTATCGGAATGTATGCATCGTTGCAATAAGTCTGCTTGCCGGCTCTATTCGTTCCTGCAGGTTCCACTCCGCATCCGATGGTCAGTCGATCATCAGCTTCTGGAATAGTTGAAGGCAATAAAACACGTATCCTAGGGAGCGAAGAATCTCCTAAGACGCGCTTCCACAGAAGTTGCTGCACATTTAGTCTTCCGGAAAGTCTGCAAACTCATCATAAGCAGATAGAGCTTGAGCAGAGCTGTTTTGCTCCGCAATCACTTCTTTCATGATCTTGTCGAGAATAGGATTCTCTATCTCTTCGACAAGGCTGGCCGATAAATCGTTTGCAACAATTACATGCTGAGTAGGGCAGGACATTGATGAGTCTCCAGTCTATTAATAATCTGAACCATTTTATCCGGCTAAGTAATATCTCTGAAATTAAGATGGTCTCAGTGTTCGCCCAAGAGCGCAAGCGGCTCCTCCCTTGCCAACCTGGATTTCAAGCTGAGCTCGAGTTGTGAACGCAAATTGCTTGGAAGATGAGAAAGAACTCGTGCCTGGATATGGGATATGAGCTTCATGAGATCTCTGCAATATACTGAGGGGTTGTCAAAGTGATTCTCCGATTTATAGCGATTGGGGAGATAGCCGCCTCCACAAACTCTGACAATTGGACAGCTGATGCACTTATGGCTGAGACATTCTGGACCGGCCAGATACTCCTTGAAGAGGGAGGAGTTATAAACCTCGTCGATTGCACAGCTCAATACATTCAGACCAGCTTTAGTAAATCCGTCTCCGCAGGCTTTCAGTGCGCTTACCGGCTCGATGCCACCGTCTGTCTCGATTACTACAACTCGACCTTTTTGTCCGCCGATATTTTCGGTCGAGCGCTCAGAGCCCAGTATCAGGCGGATTATGTTTTTGAAGGAACGAATTGAAAATGTCGGGTCGGAGTGCTCAAACCACTCGTCAAAGATCGGAATAAGCCAGTCGGCATAAGGCGTATCTGTGCCGGCGACTGTAACGGCAGGCGGTGGATTGTCATAAGTACCGTCTGGGAATAGAAGGTCAATCTCCCTGAATCCCAGGCTTCGGAAATGATGATAAACGAGCAGCGGATCTGATTGTAGATTAATGACAGTTAGAGCTTTTCTGCCCAGCGTGTCGAATTTCGGATCGGATCTGGCCATTTCAATTGCTTCAGTGACCTTGTGATACGAGCCTCTACCTTGATGATCCACTCGATTAGCATCATTGATCTCTGCCGGTCCATCCAAGCTGATGCCAAAAGCGATGTTCAACTCTAAAAACAGTTCGAGCCATTCCGGAGAAATCAGAGTAGCGTTGGTCTGCATAGAAAAGCGAGCTAGCACCTCAGGTGCGAGTATCTGCTGAGCCGATTGGACAAACTTTCTATAGAAATCAGGGCTGGCCAAAAGCGGCTCGCCACCGTGAAAGATTAGCCTTACCAATTTCAAATTCTTGTCGAGCGCGTGTTCGCGAATCCTAGTCAGGGCAGCAATCATCACCTCTTCGGACATGATTGCCGGTTGCTGCAGGTAGCTCTTATCTGCCAGGTTGTACATGTAGCAATAGCTGCAATTGAGATTGCAACGGCTGGCTACCTTCAAGACATAGGATGAGATGGGTCGAAAGTCCAAGCTGATTTCTCCCAAACGCTTTTGGAAAGCGTACTAGCATTATAAATTCGAAGATTGACTGGATCTTGCCAATTGACTAATCTGAGCCGAAATGCAAAGCATTGCATCCTAAACTAGGATTTATTGGCTGAAGCGACGAGTTTGGTCGCGTGCGCGGAGAGTCGATCGGGAACGTTTATTCCATGCACAAGTCTCATATCTGGATTGAAGAACCGCAAATCGAAGGGCTTACAACCACTCTCAGCGCAGTTGTGGAAAGCCCTTGCCGCGGCCGCCAGACGCTTTGGTATCGAATTCCGGCGGCAGTAGCGCCAAGGTCTGAGTCCGCTGATGCCTTCGTTGTCGGCAGTATCTTCTTGCTCATGGCAGAAGGGAGCGATGCTTCGGTACACGCACCGGTCTCTGTATCACTTTTGAGAAATTTGCACGAGTTTCAAGCCGTATGGCAAAGTTGGCGTCCGGGAAAGTACAAGCAGATTGAGTTGACACCCGAGTCGGAAGTAGTTGAGACACAAGTAAAGCCGGACAACGTGTCCATTGCTGCATTCACAGGCGGGGTGGACAGCTGCTTCACCATGTATCGGTACAAAGGTGGAAATTGCGAACGAACAGCCAGAAGGAATGTCGATGCCGGCTTGTTCGTGCATGGCTTTGACATTCCACTGGAACAGAAAGAGGCATTTGATCGTGCCTCTGAGCGCATTGGCAAAACTTTGGACAGCTTGGGTGCAGAACTGATCACGATGTCGACCAATCTTAAGGAACTCAATATCGAATGGGGCGACACTCATATCGCCGGCATCGCATCTTGCATGCATCTGCTCAAGGAGAGATATTGCGAAGGACTAATCGGCAGCAGCCACACTTACGACAAACTCAGCATCCCCTGGGGATCAAATCCAATTTCCGATCATCTTCTATCTGATGCGAATTTCCAAATAGTTCATGACGGCGCCGCCTTCAGTCGCAAGCAGAAGATAGAGTCGATTTTAGGGTGGACTGAGGGATTCGATAATTTGCGAGTTTGTTACAGCGCTCACAACGCTGACGAGAACTGCGGAAGATGTCTCAAGTGCACGTTCCTAATTTTTCTTCTGCGTAACATGAAAGTAGCTGTTCCGCCAAGCTTCCCTCCTTTAACCGATGGAGTTATTGGCACGCTCGGGGAAATCCTGGATTCAAATCTCGAAGGTTACAAGAAAGTTGTGCTATCCGCAAAACGACATGGCATCGAGGATAGCTGGGTTAATGTCCTGTCTGAACAAATTGCAGTCCGTGAGCGCATCGCCCAGCGAGGGACGAGGGAGCGGCAGCCGGTGGCTGTAATGTTGCGCCGGCTATTGAAAAGGCGATGAAGTGCGGGCACAAACTGTTGTCAGGCGGAGCGGCGGAGTCTCGACTGTATTCGACGCCATGAAGCTCTTGGCTTCTCGGGCGGGAAACTTGCAGAGGAGCTCTCTTGCGACTTTAGCGCCTGGACTGGCTTGTAAATCAGTTCCTGAATTGTTGGTTGTTATGTGGCTAGAGTCGGACTTGTATGTAATGATCTATTGGAAACGGAGGATCTCAAGGTGCGCTTGTCTGTTCGACAGTTTGAGCCGGTAAAAAGCGATGGCAGCAGTAAGCCGGATGTAGTGCTGATCCATGGCACCGGCGCGGACGGTACTCTCTGGTCCCCACAAATCGATGCGCTGACAAAGGACGGACATCGTTGCTTCGTTCCTGAGCTGAGAGGACATGGTCTAACTCATGAGCCGCAAGAACCCACCAGTGTCGATGTTCATATCGTGGACCTGCTGGAGACACTCAACGAGCTGAATATCTCCTACCCGGCTATTTGGATTGGGCATTCGCTCGGAGCAATTATCCTAATGCAATTAGCTAAGCAGCAACCGGAGCTCTTTGTTCAAATTATCGGAATCGGTTTGCCTGGCAAAGTACCGCCGCTGGTGACCAAAATTTTCGGTTGGTTCTTATGCACTCCGTTTGAAGCATTGAGAGGCACATTCTGGCAGAAGCAGCTTTCAATCAGGCATCGTATTTTGCTTGATACTGAG
>CAZSNX010000269.1:0-6427 GCA_964607945.1 uncultured Candidatus Obscuribacterales bacterium | reverse complement strand
GATAATCTCTGCCTTTTCCAATCAGACCTCGCTAGTGGCGACGGAACGAGCCGAGCGCTTGCCATGAGATTGCAAATGACTCCAGTGCAAACCTTGGTTGGACAAAGTGCTCCATTTGTTGCTTGCTTGCCTCAGCCAGTTGGAGTAGCCGGCTCAAGTAGGCAGCGATGGCGGAGTCGTCGGCTGCCGCGCCTTTAAGGCGCTCTACTTCACTAGATACCACAATGTCTATGATCACTTTCGGATCGATCCCTTGTTGAGCTATTTCTAACAAGCCGGCTGACCAGCTCAGCGCATCTGATAACGTTGCCTTTTTGATGTCCAGCGCTTTCTTGATTTCGTCTACAAGAGCCTGATCTGTTTCTTGATCGGATTCGGTCGAGCTTTCGCTCTTGAGCACCGGGATGACTTGGCAGCGTGAGATGATTGTGGGCAGCACATCTTCCACTTGATCTGCAAAAAGAATGAAGATGCAGCTTGAACCCGGCTCTTCGATTGTCTTGAGCAAAGCATTGGCGGCCGGACGGTGGAAGTTTTCTTGAGCGGCGTCGGCAATGACAACGGTTCGGACATATTGCGATGTCTTGCCCAGCTCTTCCAATAACAATCGTGCCTTTTCGACTGCTATTTTGCCGGTTTTGCTCGATTCGTCTGCGGCCAGTGTCAGCCAGGCTTGCGGATGTTTATCATCGGCTATCCACCGGCAATTCTGGCACAGCAGGCCGGAGTCTGCTCCGGCTGCTCTCGCGCGGCAATCGGTCCGACCGGAGACCCGCTCCAGACAATTCAGGTAAGAGGCCAATTGGCGTGCAATCAGCCATTTGTCGGACACCTGCCTGCCGACCAGCAGATATGCATTGGCTAGCCTCTGCCTTTCAACCGCCGACTGCAAGATGGTTGTGGCGATACTTTGACGCTCGACTAGGGTTGGTTCGAAAATGCCCGGCATGGCAAGAACGCTTGAATTTCCTGGGGTTGACTCTAACGAAGTATATCCGAGTCAGTCACTTAAATTACTATCAAATTGACACGGAAGCGCATGTATCCTAGACTATCTGGGGTCAAAAAGGAGGTGGGTTAACCTCCGATACCTGCGCCCGTCACATGGGAAGCCAACTGCAAAAAGGCTTCAGACGAGCGAGAGTCCTTTGTGTTTGGAATCGGATATTGAAGAGGCGAAGATCTTGGCGAACGTAATTGTCGTAGGGGCTCAGTTTGGAGATGAAGGCAAGGCGAAAGTCACAGACCTTCTGTCAAAGAATGCCGATGTTGTAGTCAGATATCAAGGCGGCTCGAACGCCGGGCATACAGTTGTAGTGGATGGTGAAACTTACAAGTTCCACCTGATCCCGTCAGGCATTTTGTACTCCGGCACGATGTGCATTCTTGGTCCAGGCATGGTGATCGACCCGAAAGCGTTCATTTCAGAGTTGGAGGCGCTTAAGAAACGCGGACTCGACGACTCGAAGTTGAAGGTTTCGGCGACGGCGCACGTAACGATGCCCTATCATTTGGCGATCGACGCAGCTGAAGAAGATTCGCGCGGTGGTCGAAAGATTGGCACAACCAAGCGCGGCATCGGTCCGACTTATGCTGATAAATGCGACCGGATCGGTATTCGCGTCGAAGATCTGCTCGATCCCGATGCGCTTCTCGGCAAGCTCGAATGGTTGGTGCCGAAGAAAAACATCATTCTCGAGCGGCTCTACAATCTTCCGCAACAAAGCGTCGATGCGATTTTCAAAGAGTACATCGAGTATGGCAAGAAGATGCAGCGCTACGTTTGCGATACCTCGGCAATTATTTTCGAATCGGTGCACGAACGCAAGAACATCTTGTTTGAAGGTGCACAAGGCACTTTGCTCGATCTCGACCATGGCAGCTACCCGTATGTGACCAGTTCGAGTCCATCGGCAGGCGGAGCCTGCATCGGCGCCGGCGTCGGACCAACGATTATCGATCGCGTGATCGGAGTCTCGAAGGCATTCCAGACTCGGGTCGGCGAAGGTCCATTCCCGACCGAGCAGTTCGAAGAAATAGGCGAAAAACTTCGTCAAACCGGCACCCCATGGGCAGAAGTCGGAGTAACCACCGGTCGTCCGCGGCGCTGTGGTTGGTTCGACGCGGTGCTCGGCCGCTATGCGGTCAGAATCAATGGACTGGATTGCCTAGCCATAACCAAATTGGATGTGCTGGACGAATTTGATGAGATCAAGGTTTGTGTCGCTTACAAAGATCGAAAAACCGGCGACGTGTATAACGACTTGCCGAGCATGGCCGGTGCATTCTGGCGAATGGAGCCGATTTACGAAACGTTCCAGGGCTGGAAGAAGCAGACTGTCAACTGCCGCAGTTACAGCGATCTGCCGGGCGGTGCCCAGCGCTACTTGGATTTCATCTCCGAGCAGCTCCATGTTCCGGTTGCACTCGTCAGTGTCGGACCGAAGCGAGATCAGACAATTGTGATCGAAGATCCGATTCACGGTCCTAAGCGGGTACTTAGTTATAGCAACTTGCAAGCACCGGTGACAAGATCGGCTAAATAACCGGCTCTTGCCTGTTCGCTTAATTGCGCGGCTGGAAGAACTGCTGCTTAAGGCTGTTCAATAGATGCTGCACCAGCAGTTTCGCTTCGAAGGCGAGATCATTTTTCTTGGCCTGACAGCGATCTATGCCAGCCTCGGCCGTGACTGACTCTGAATCAAGTTTCAAGAGCCGGCGATACTCCAGGATTGCCGCGTCATAGTCGTGACGGCAGAATTCGAGCACGCTGGCTATTTTGGTGCGACCTTTAAGCGAGTCCGGTTCAATCGCCAAAAGCTGGTTGAGCGAGTCAAGCGCTCCGGAGCAGTCTCCGGAGATCTCCGCTAATTCCGACATTTCGTACAAAAGTTGGGGGTTGGATCCGGTTTGCTTGATGGTCGAAGCAAGGAATGCTCTTGCGCTCAAAAGCGATCCGCGTTTACGGTTGAGCTGGTATGCCAAGAGCAGAATTTCGGGGTCGTTAGGCGTGCGTCTGAGCAGTTGCGAAACCTCGCGGTCGGCATCGGTCAGTCGGTCTCCGGCTAGCAATGCTCTTGCCATTGCAGTTCGGGCCTCCTTAGAGTCGGATTTTAATTCCACTGCCAGTTTTGCATAAGCAAGGCTTTGATCGAGATTCAAGCTTTCGAGATACAGTTCGGACAAAGCCGTAAGCGGCTCCAGTAGCTTAGGATTCAGCTCGTTTACTAACTTGAACTGGGCGATCGCCTGATTGTTGAGACCCATTTTGCGAAATAATGAAGCAGCTGCCAGATGCACACGCGGATTATCCGGTGAAGCGATAAGCAGCCGGTCAACCAGCTTGCGTGCATTTTGAAAGGAGCCGTCCGCAGTCAAGCGCTCGACAGTCAGGAGCGTGTCTGCTTGAACGTTGGTGCTCGACCCGGACAATTTGTTGCCGGCGGCTTCGCCTGCTTGAATCGGGCAGATTGCCAGGGTAAGCGACAGAATGACAGAGGTAGTTAAGCGCAAATCTTTATCGCCCTCTAAAATCGAAGTATAGACCTTGACCTGCTAAAGGGTAAACTATCATCCGCGAAGGCATTTCCGCTTGCACTAGTAATGACAATCGACTCGCAATCGTCCGATGAAAGTCAGACCGGCTCGTCCGCCGAGCAGAAGGTCGCCGGCAAGCCGGTAGCTTCACAACTGCAGAATATGCTCGGTGCAGCTCTGCTGGCCCTTGCTGCCGGTGCCTTAATTGCCGGTTATGTCCTGTGGGTAGGTCACTTCACGGCTCATCAAAATTTCAGCGATGCTACCGAGCAGGCAGCCGTCGATACAGTCAAGCGGCTGATGCAAATTAACGTTCAGCATCCCAGCTTCGGGCGGGTTGGGTTGTGCGATCTGCCGGCCAGCGATGCTGTTAGCGGCTCGTCAAAACGACCCCGCACGGTCGGATTGAATACGCTCTATGCAACTTTGAGACTGGATCTGATCATCGCTACTCGGCTGCACAACCAGGTCATGATTGACCTGTCCATGCGGGATCTCGAAGAGGCCCGCAAGCTGGAGCTGGAGTTGAGACGACGACTTTATCGGTCGGTCGAGCAAAATTCGGACCGAGCTTTTGCCACAAATGATGACGGCGCGGTCTTTGAACAGACGTTTCAAGAATTATCGGCAGAAAGTGGTCTCCGGCAAAAGAAGCTCAACACTTTGAAAATTATTCTGGGCACTCTGCAGTCCGATCAGGCTCCTTGTGTCACAATTGCGCCGCGAGCCGCAGCAGGAGCTGGTCCTGATTCATTTGTGAAAAACGGCCGCTATCGTCCGTTTCAGCCGGTGCCGATCAATGGTGCCGCAACCATTTACTTTTATCCGGTCGCCGATAAAATCACGCTGGTAGATCAGCTCCAGTTTCGACGGGATCCTTCGCAAGTGATACCATCGGTAGTGCAGATTGAGGCCGGCTATCTAGGCAATTCTCCCGAGACGGGCCGCGAGCAGGAGATCGAGCAAGTAAAGGTGGCCTGCGCCGTCGTCGGTGCACCGGCTGTCAAGCCTGAGCCGTCGGCATTCATGCTCAGCTTCCCGCACGGGCCGCCGCCGCAGTTTCGGTCAATCGCAGCGATGCTGGCAAACAAACATTGGTTGAAACCAGGGCAATGGCAGCAAGCCATTCGCGGGAAGGTGCCTGGCAGCGGCAGCCTGGGACCGTTGGTGGACAACGATCCGGGCGACATGATGCCGGGCGATGCGATGGCGATGGCGCTCTATCACTGGCTGCGTTATGTCGGCAATGAGATTGAGCCCGAGTCTCTGCTGTCACTTTTGCAGAGAAGCTGGTTGAAAGAAGAGCCGGACAGAGGCGAGCAGTCTCCAGCTGGCTCGGAGCCAGCAGTTGTGATCAACAGCTGCTTGGTGCGTGAAACCGGCGCAAGGTTGTATGCGATCCTCAATCAAACCGGACCATTGGGAGCGGGGCAGGCAGCGATTTCCAATGCGTTTGCCGCTGAGGCCCCGAGTCAGGTCAGACCGAGCTCGGCGCTTCCTTTGACCGTCGATATCTATGGCAATGTCAATTTGCCTGGAGCGTCCGGCTTCGATAAGGAGCTGGTTGCCAGCTTCTTTAATGCTCTTCATAAAACCAATCTGTCCGGAATCGAGACACAATCGGTAGCGCTCGCATTGACTAAACGTTCGGAAGCTCAACTCAACCAAATAGACAGAAAGGTTTATTTGCAAAAGGAAGAGCTGGTTTCATTGCGGCAGAGGCGTGACCGAATGGAGCATGATACCGAGCCACCACCCGAGCTGGCCAATCAATTGATTCTTTTGTCGGACAGAATGCTCAATTTAGAGCAATCCATCGCTGAAGACGAAGCCGATCGCAAGCGCTATCAAAGAGCGATTCAACTTGCTCAAATTGCAGCCAGCAATGGAGAAAAGGCGACGTTGAAATCATTTGATGTCTGCTCTCGGATGGCACAACTTGCAGTCGCCGGTTTGCAGCGCGCAAGCAACTTGACGGACGCTTATTTGTTGAGCAAACGCTGGCTCTTTACCGCTCATCCATCGCCGGTGCGTGAGGAGGACATTTTGTCTTCCGCCTCCGATTCGTCTGTCCAAAAGCGCTCCAGCTGGTTGACTCGAGAGTTCAGTGTACTGGAGGAACGAACGGAGCCGAATGCGACCGTGAGAAATGAACAATCGGGAGTAGCTGGCAGCAAATCGGCGCCGCCTGCGGCGAAGCCGACAGTGGTGGTGTTGGATTCGGAGGCGGTTGAAAGAGGTGGAACCGGCGTGCTGAAGATTTATCATCACGCACCATTCAGCAATGTTGGAGTACCGGCTGGTCAGCTCTTTTACTATGCCGAAAATACTCTTCAGTCGGGGGCCCAGGTAAAGCTATCGTGGTCGGTGGTTGCCCGTGATCTAGTAGCGCTGCGAACTGACCGTTTCCGTGGTGATGCGCAACCGTCCAGCGAGCTAAACTGGTGCAGGCAGGGTGATGTTCCTCAAACCGGTTGCCCGGGGCTGGCTTGTGAATTCCAGGTGTGCGCCCCGCTGCCGGTCGACCCGGGCTTCGCGACCGACATCTATTTAACCAATCCCGGCAATCTCGAGCGCATGCCGTTGGTGCCACCGGTTCCAGGCGGGATGATTTAAGCAGGCATAAGGGTGCTAAGAAGCAGCACCAAGCGAAAAAACAAAGAGCCTTTCGGATTGCGAGAGGCTCTTTGCGTAGTTTCTCAGTTAGAAGCTTAATCCGGTTGAATCAAGCTACAAACTAGTTGCTGCTATTTTTCTTGCTGCGCGAGCGGGTTTTCTTCCCTTCGCCGTCTTCTTCCGGTCCGACCAGCGCCTCTTCGAGTGCTGAGATGCGCTCGAGCAGCTCCTCGTAGTCCTCGCGGGTGATCAGTCCAATCTCTTTGACGGCCTT
>CAZSNX010000268.1:0-6502 GCA_964607945.1 uncultured Candidatus Obscuribacterales bacterium | reverse complement strand
GGCTTGCCAAATTCAGGGAATAATATGCTGGTGAACCGGTTATGCTTGATGACAAGCTGCAGGCAGGCTCAAGTTGAGCAAATCGCACTTAATACTGATTGGTGAGGAGGTTGGATCTGATGGGCTGGTGGGATAAAGTCCGGAAACGCCGTGAAGAGCGTGCAGACCAACGCCGGGAAGATGATTACCAGCAAAAGCGAGCCCGGGACGACGAAATGCGTCGCAGGCGCAGGGAAGAGTTTGACCGCCTCATGAAGCAGCAGATGGCTCGCAAGCAGTTCGAACAAAAGGCGCTCGAACGTCAAGCCGAACAAGAACGACTCAAGCTGGAGGCCAGCGAAAAGCCCGAAACCACTGAAAGTCTTGATGCCTAGCCCTTAATTATCAGCGCCCTGATTTTGAAAATAATCGATTCCAACCAGCGATTTGTTCGCCACAACAAATCCGAATAGCGATTCAAAATGATTGCGATTTCCGGGTTCTTAGCTCCACGAGCCTTTTCGGAGATCGACCAGGCTTTTTTGTACAGTGGCTCAGCCTCGGCGAAATCTCCTGATTTTTCATACAGCCAGGCCAGATTAAGCAGATATCTCGGCAAGTCCTCGTTGTACTGTCCGAGTTCGTCTTCTTTCAATTGCTCGGCAGTTTTGTAGGCTTCAGCGGCAGCCTTGTAGTTCTTTTGAATGCGGTAAATCTCAGCGAGGTCTATATTAGCCAAGGCTGCGCTTGGACCATCTTTCAGTACGGTGGTGGTCCAGGCATCGACAGCTTCCTTCAGAAGCTTTTCTGCTTCCGGCAGCTTCCCTTGGTGGTAGTAGCAGTCGGACAGGATAAGCAGGAGTACCGGATGTCCTGGCCAGACCGGTGGCGTTGTGCGTAACCCGTCGAGCGCTACTTGTTCTGCTTCCTGGTACTTCCCGTTTAAGCAGTAGACTTCAGCGAGTTGCTTGGCAACTTCGGTGAAGTCGAGATTGTCAACCGTGACGCCTTGTTTAAGCCCGTCATAAGTCTTCTTGTAGTATTCTTCGGCGTCGGTGATTCGTCCTTGACGGCGGTATAGCCCGGCAAGGCGAGCGTAGATTCCGACCAATTCAGGCGAATTCGATCCGCCGGTCTTCTCTCTGAGCATCTTGAACAGCTTGAATATCTTCTCGTTCTTCTGCTCGGTTTCCTTGTCTAGTTTTTCGGGTTGGTTTTCGGTATAGCTCACCCAAATCGAGTCTGGTCCGTAAGCCGAAGACCCGGGCGGCGCGTTGCCCGAGCCCAAGAGAGTCCAGGTCGCAAATGCGCCGGTAAAAACAGCTATTCCGGCGATAATCACGATGTTTCGTTGGCTGAGCCTTACTTGCTTGCGGTTGTCCTTCTTTCGTCTGACCGGGCTATGTCCAAGTCCAAAGATGGAGCGTTTGGTTTTGCCGGCGCTGCGCACTGCTTCCAGCTCGTCTCTTAGCTCGGCCATCGACTGCTGGCGGTCTTTCGGCACCTTCTCCATGGCTCGAAACACAACTGCTTCCAGCTCTTCGGGAATATTCAGGTCTGAGCGAACCTTGCGAAACGGCAAGGGCGGCTCATTGAGATGCATATACATCGTCTCGAGCATGCTCGCGCCGCTTAAGGGTGACTTACCGGTCAGTGTTTCATAAATGACACAGCCGAGAGAATAGATATCAGACCGGGCGTCAAGCTGGTCGGCCAGGCACTGTTCTGGGCTCATATAGAGCGGACTGCCGAACACTTCACCGGTTTGAGTGAGATGCTGCCCTTGTTTCTCCGATTGGCTGAGGAGTTTTGCAATGCCGAAGTCTACGATTTTCACGAAATCTGGATGGTCTTCACCGTCCAAGAGCATAATATTGCTCGGCTTTAAGTCTCTGTGAATGACACCTTTTTGATGGGCATGTGAAAGTGCGTCGCAAGCCTGAATAAAAATTCCGTAGGTACGCTCCGGGCTCAACTGTCCTTCCTTTTCAATCAACTCAGCCAAGCTCAAACCTTGCAAATAGTCCATCACCAGGTACGGCTGACCCTGCGGTGTGATTCCGAAATCATGCACTCCCATCACGTTGGGATGAGCCAGACAGCTGGCTGCTTGTGCCTCTTGCTGAAAACGTTTGAGGCTCTGCGGGTTTGATACCAGGTGAGCGTGCAGCATTTTGATTGCTGCAATGCGTTCCATATAGTTATGACGTGCTTTGTAAACGACGCTCATGCCGCCGCGGCCGATAAATGAGAGCACTTGATAGCGACCGGCGATGGTCGTTCCTATCAAGACATCTTGACTGAGTGGAGTAAGTACTGTGCCATCATCGGGGCAGACCGAAAGCTCGCCGGAATAACCGGTTCCGCACGTCAGGCATGACTTCGTGAGAACTCTTGGCGGTACGGAATCGGCTTGATTCGTGGACAATGATCAATGCTCCTGAAAAGCTGACTCCAAGCCTTACTTACCTTTGAGGAACGAGTCGATTAGAGAATTGATATCGCCACCCGAGCCGCTCTTTTGAGCTGGTCGGGCAGCCGGCGGCGGGCTATAAGCCGGACGGCTGGCGGTTCCGGTTGCCGGTCTGGGTGAGGCGGCTTTGCTGGAGTTGGAGTTGAGAAGTTGATTGAGCTGTTTCTGAGTGGCCGGATCGGCTGATAAATCATTGAGCAAGTCTGCCGCTGTTTGCGAGGTGTCGTCTGGCACCAGTACTTCAATGTCTTCCTGCACGCGCCGATAGTTGGGAGGGTAAGTGAAGTTTGAGGCAGCGAGATTTTGAAGTTGACTGGCTTGAGTATTGAGGTCGGTCACCTTTCTGCCGTGATCGTCTATTCGCTCGACTCTGAGCGGAACTCCCTTAAGCTGCGGGAGGTTGAATTGGCTGGTCAAAATGGTTGTTAACTGGGGCGGAACCGTGATGTCTGTAGATACCCAGCAAATCATCGAACCAGGCTGCCCTTGCGGTCCCAGAAAGTATTCGGTCGCTGTCATGCCGGCGATGTTGCCGGTTGACCCCTTGCGGGGAGCGACGCCTCTGAGTTTGTTGGTGCGTTGGAAGGAGGACATCAAACCCTGGCCCTTTGCACTGCGTTGCTTGAGCTCTTCGTATGTCGTCTGATAAAAGGTTTTCGCTTTGTCGTTATACATAGTCAGCTTCCAGTCGGGCGACTTGGCGACGATTGTGATGCCCATCTTCTTTTGAGCCAATCTCATGCCGTCATGGCTGAAGTAGAGGAAATGCTGACCGCCGTACGGAGTAAACTGAGTCAATGCCCAACCCTGTGCACGGGCGCTTTGACTGAGAGCCGGTATTAGAATCAATGCGGCAAAAGTCATCCAAATCAGTCGCCCTAACCTCATTAAGCTTTCTCCTTCTCGAGCAGTGCAAAGCACCAGTATTGTAACCAGACACCTGTTGCAATACTATGCAGAATGTTCCCTCTAGCGGGGCCGTCTTAACGCTCGCCGGCTGTCGTCCCGAGTCCTCTGTCGGAGGCAGACTCACCGGAATTCGTACCGCTTTGAGGACCGCCGTCTGCACCTTCGTGACTCTGTGTGGACGTAGCTTCCTCGGGCTTTCGGCGCTGCTTTCTTTGCCGGTGGCGGTTGACGACTTCGGCGAAGAAGATAGCCATTGCCAGAACCGAGACACTGAGGATTAAGAAGTAGCTGTCCTGTTTTACCAGGTGAGCCGCCACCAAGCCGAGCGCGGCTGAGATGCCGTAAATGATGTAAGCGGCAGTCTTTTGAGTCAGTCCTGCTTGCAACAAGCGGTGGTGTATATGTTCTGCATCAGGCTGGAAGATTGACTTGCCGCGAGAGACCCGGCGCACAATTGCCCAGGTGGTATCGAGCAGCGGAAAGAATAAAATGAGCAGAACGATGATAAAGCTGGGAACGATCAAAGTTACGGCTGTTGCGCCTTTCAACACTCCGGTGATTGATACTGCGCCGAGAATGAAGCCGGTTAAATATGCACCGGAATCACCCAGGAATATGCGGGCTGGATTGAAGTTCCAGCGCAGAAAGCCCATTAGCGCGCCGGCAAGCACTGCCGCGAAAAGTGATGCATAAGGGCGACCGATGTTTTCAGCCAAGGCTACCGCCCAGATTGTCAAAGCCGAGATAGCCGAAACACCAGCCGCCAAGCCATCCATTCCGTCTATCAAGTTGACTGCGTTCGAGATGCCGACCAACCAAAACACCGTCAACGGAAGGCTCCATATGCCTAGCTGAATCGGCTCGCCACCGTGAATATGGATGAAGCCCAGGTCGAAACTCATCGTGGCCGGAATCGGGATTTGTTTTATCCTTACTCCCAGCGAATATGCCGCGCAACCTGCCAGGACTTGTACAAGCAGTTTTACCTTCGCGGGAAGCGATTCGAGATCGTCAAGCAAGCCCAGCACGAAAATGAGCGTGCCACCAACGGCAATACCAGCCAGCCCGTCTTGCTTGGGAACCATTCCGGTGATCGCTATCATGATGGTGAGCGTGAGAACGAAGCTGATGTAGATTGCCACTCCACCCAATCTTGGGACTGGAACTTTGTGAATCCGCCTTTCTTCGTCGGGCTTGTCGACCAGCCCGAGCCGCAAAGCGCGTGAGCGAATCTCAGGAGTAAGCCACCAGCTGATCGAAAGTGCAATCAGAAATCCAGGAACCTGAGTGTGTTCCGGATGAGTAACAGACAAAACCCACGCCCAGACGATACCGAGCGAAAATAGTAGAAGCTGTAGGGCTCTTATGGCCATAGCAGAGGGTGCTTACCTGGCAGGGACAAGGCAGTCTTTGTACAACGGAAATCGCTCGCAGAGAGCAGCTACTTCTTTCAGTACTGCGGCATGAACAGCAGTGTCTTCCGGATTCTTCAATTTGTCGGCGATGCACTTAGCGACAGTTTCCATCTCTATTACTGACATTCCGCGGCTGGTAACAGCCGGAGTGCCAATTCTGATGCCGGAGGCGATATGCGGCTTTTGCGGATCATTTGGAATCGTGTTCTTGTTGGTTGTGATATGGACTGATTCGAGCAGCGCCTGAGCTTGTTTGCCGGTCGAATTTATTGAGCGGAGATCGACTGTCATCAGGTGATTGTCGGTGCCGCCCGAAACAATGTCCAAGCCCTGAGAGATCAGCGTTTCAGCCAGTCGCTTGGCGTTGTCGAGTATGCCTTTCTGATATGTCTTGAACTCCGGTCTGAGCGCTTCCTGGAATGACACCGCTTTGGCTGCGATCACATGCATCAGAGGACCGCCCTGCAATCCAGGGAATACCGCTTTGTCGATTGCTTGTGCGAACTCCTCCTGGCACATCACTACGCCGCCCCGGGGACCTCTCAATGTCTTGTGAGTGGTGCTGGTGACGAAATGAGCGTGTGGAAATGGATTGGGGTGAAGACCGGCCACTACCGGTCCGGCTATATGGGCGACGTCAGCCATCAAGTATGCCCCGACGCTATCGGCAATCTGTCTGAATTTCGCGAAGTCGATAATGCGAGGATAGTTGCTGGCGCCGCAGATGATCAAACGGGGTTTATGCTCGGCTGCAATCTTTGCGACGTTTTCATAGTCGATTCTTCCGGTCTGCGGATCGACACCGTATGCGACTACTTTGAACCACTTCCCTGAAAAGTTGACCGGCGAGCCGTGGGTGAGATGTCCGCCTTGATCGAGCGCCATGCCTAAAATGGTGTCTCCGGGATTCAACATCGCAAAGAGCACGGACATGTTGGCTTGCGCGCCGCTATGTGGCTGTACATTTGCGTGTGGGGCATTGAATAACCGTTTCAATCGGTCTATTGCCAGTCGTTCGACCTCATCGACATACTCACAGCCACCGTAGTATCTCTTTCCTGGCAATCCTTCCGCATACTTGTTGGTGAGGATCGAGCCCTGCGCTTCCAGCACTGCTTCGCTGACGAAGTTTTCACTGGCTATGAGCTCCAGTCCGTTCTGCTGCCGTTCCAACTCGCGCTTGATAGACTCAAATACTTCCGGGTCGATCTCTTTGAGGCTTGACACTTCGCTACTCCTGTAAGGATGCATAATTACTCAGGTTGCCTAGAACCTTTGCTATTTTACTGTCTTATAGCGCTAAATGACACAGATCAAGCCGTTCGAGTTGGCTTAGTCGGTGCTTTCAAAGCGCTCCAATGGGGGGACTCCAGTGTGAGGCTGGAGTCTTGATGCTGGCGGTAATTTGAATATCTACCTTATATAAGTGTCGGAAATGTTACTAAGTCCGATGGTACGGTCAGACAGACTACAAATCTTCAAAATCGGCGACCAGATCAAGTGATTTCATGCGCTTGCCGGCCCGGTGTTCGATATATGCCTGCAATATTCGCCTGGCCGCAGCAAGTGATTGCTTGATCGATGCTTTGGCGCTCGTTCCTGACAAGTGATCGCTCAGTCCGCTTTCGTCTGCAGCCAGGACGAGATGTCGCCAGACTAGTGGAGTGATTTCTCTAGCCGTTCTTATAGTAAATCCGCCATCCGGCGGCTGATCGCCGGGTAAAGA
>CAZSNX010000267.1:0-6534 GCA_964607945.1 uncultured Candidatus Obscuribacterales bacterium | reverse complement strand
TAATCTTCCACCGCCTTTCTAAAACCGTGTATCCATGAGGTTTTGCATGTCTGGTTTGCAGGGAGATTCCACTGCGATTATGAAATCGCCCAGTCCATGAGGGTTCCATTAAATGTACTCAATCGACAGTTTGATAATTATCGGCATGGGTATAAGGAATTAAGTAGGCATGCGGATTCCGATGCCAGAGACCTTGGAAAAGGAGAAGAGTAGATGCCTGAAAGAGATGGAAAGTCCGTCCCACTAGGTTCTAACCAAAACTCGACCGACAATGAGACGCAGGCAGCTCCGCTCACCAGCAAGGAATTCGATATCTATCATGTCCGCCGCGTCGTGGCCGGCAATCCAAATACTCCCAAACAAGTGTTATCCAGGCTATCGGAAGACTCGATGCCTACCATCAGGCAGCGAGTTGCTGAAAATCCAAAGACGCCGACAGATGTTCTAGTAAACCTTTCAAGCGACGAACATAGCGATGTGCGACTGGCGGTCGCCGAAAACCCTAATACGCCCCCGGAAATATTAGCTGTGCTTGCTGACGATGAAGATCTCGATGTGCGCTACGGAGTGGCAGAAAACCCCCACATGCCTGAAGAGATACTGTTGAAACTAAGCGAGGACGATAATCCATATGTCCGGTGTCGGGCGCTCAAAACTCTTCAAATGATGTCGCCGGACGTTCAGTCGCGGCTGCAAATGATGATGATGCCCGGCTATGGGCAATCCTTTCAGTAAAGCTTGCTGCAAACACACATTGCCCTCACAGCCTGCTGTCAAGACAAGCCCGCTGGCTCATGCTCAATAAAAAAAGAGCGGTGATTCATCCTCACCGCCCCTTTCAATCACAAGAGCTTGCTATTCCAGACAACTCAGGCAAGAGCTGTCAATTTAAGCGATACCAGCCTTAACGGCTCGGCTCTTCTTCTCTCAGGACGTAGCCTTCGCCTCTGACGGTTTGAATCAGCCGCTTGCTGCTGGCATCCTCAAGCTTGGAGCGCAGGTACCGAATGTACACTTCAATCACGTTGGACTCGCCGATGAAGTCATATCCCCAGACTTTATCGAAGATGAACTCTCTGGACAAAACCTGCTCGGGATATTGCATAAACAAGCGAAGCAGATCGAACTCTTTCGCTCTCAGGTCAAGCTGCCTTTCTCCGCGCTTGACGACACGGTTGAGCTGATCCATCCACAGATCGGCATAGGTCAAAATGCCTTCCTGCGGTTTACGCCGCATGACCGCCCGAATTCTTGCCAAAAGCTCTTCAGTAGCGAAGGGCTTGGTCAGGTAATCGTCTGCCCCGCTGTCTAACCCGGAAACACGGTCCTGCACGCCATCCTTGGCGGTCAACATGATGACAGGAACCTTTGAGATCGCTCTCAACCGCTTGCATACCTCAACACCGTCCAAACCTGGAAGCATAATGTCGAGCAAGACCAGATCAGGCTGGTCTTTCTTGAACAAATCGATTCCCTGGTTCCCTTCGTGAGCTACGCTGACCTGATAACCTTCGTAACCCAATTCCAATTCGATAAGACGAGCAATATTGACGTCGTCTTCAATAATCAGAATCTTCAAGCCTGTCACCTCGCAACCAACTGCCGCTCTTTTAATATTAAACCCAATCAATTTCTCGCCGTTTAATCTTTTTTGCCCAGAGTTTCGATTTCGTTACACCCAAAGTCCCGAAGGACTTCATCCGCTTGACTTCCGGACGTTTGTTACGAAACGCTCCTGCTTGGCATGGCGTTTAATGAACGGGTTAATGTCTACCTAATCTACCAGGTGTTTAATCTACTGGAAAGGGGTAGGTTATCAATCACAGGGATTTTGTTATCTAGCAATCAATTCGCCTAGTTTCCAACAGGAGACACGGTCCCGTCAAGCAGTCGGAGCCGGCAGACTTTGAGAGTGGAAGACCATAAACAAAACGACAGACAGGACGCATCTGGTGAAGCAACCCTAAACGACCATCTCTCCAGAACACAAAATGCCATAAGCGGAGCCGCTCCCGCTGCTCAGCAGCCAAGGCTGAACGGCACCGGCAAGGAACAGATTTTTCATTACAACTTAAAAGCGATCGCCAAAATGGCTCAAGGCACTTCGGTAGCAGTCGCAACCCTGCTCGCTATTCCTGATGCCTTTGCTTTGCTGCCCAACGCCAGCGATCTGTTGGGATGGCTGCTTCGGCTGATCGCACTTTGGCTTTCGGCATTAATCTTGTGGTTCGCCGGCTATCTCTGTGTAATGCATCTGATTGCTTGGGCAAGCGAGGGCATTGCAATCCAGCCTGGTGGCATCAGGCTCTGGCGCTTCGGCAAGCTAATACCATGGCAGACAATCAAGGCAATCGGTATTGAGCCGCAGCTGATTTTCTCCAGAATTTTTTCTCTCAATCCGCCGGCCCAACGGCTCACGCTCTACGTGCAATCCAAGTCCGGAGGACGGATCTCCGCCCAGACTATTCCATCCTTTTTGTTTCTGCCGGCAGAGTTTCAGTCCTTGCTATCGGCAATCAGCCGGAAAACATTTGCGTTCGAGCCTAACTCGCAAAACGTACTGTTAGCTAAGTTTGACGATCTCCTTAAGCTCAAGTCTCTGTACGTACTACTGCGTTGGGCAAGAGTCGGACTTTCGCTTTTGATCTCTATCAGCCTGATTACCTTTCTGGGGCGAAAGGCAATGGTTAACTACTTGTATAACAGCGGCAACCGGGCCCATCAGCAGGGCGATCTCTTAGCGGCGCGGCACAGCTATGAATTGGTTACATCGCTCGATCCGTTTTTTGCCGTAGCTTGGCAGAATCTCGGCGGCACGGAGTTTCGCCTGGGAGACTCAAGCAGCGCTTGCAAGCATTGGCGTAAGGCGCTGGCATTAAAACCAGATCTTGTAGAGTCAAAAGTGAGCCTTGCATTCATCTATATTCAAGAGCGAAACTTCTCGGCAGCTCGCAGCCTCTTAAATCGAGCTCTGCATTTAGCACCACGCAATGTGGCAGCACTGACCAATCTTGCGGATCTCGATATGCGCATGGGTCACACGCGTGACGCCATGATGACTGCCAGATTGGTGCTTACTGTCGACAAACACAATCAACTTGCCACCGGTCTAATCGCCCAGGGACGCCTACGCCTCGGCAAGCCGTCCGAAGCGCTTGCATTGTTGGATGCGCTCAGCAAGGAGAACGGTCCTTCAGCGGAACTGCCTTTCTGCCGATTGATCAAAGGTGAGGCGGCTGCCGACCTTGGAGAAATCGATCGAGCCGAAGAAATCTTTCAGTCTCTCAGCAGTGAGAATCGATCGAACCCGGCTCCACTTTTAGATCTGGCTCGAGTTTACATCAAGCAGAAAAGATGGTCTGAAGCTGACAAACTATTGCAGAGAGCTTCATATCTGGCACCATCCGATCCCTGGCCTGATTTGACCAGGGCAGATCTCTGGCTGCAACAAGGTGGCAGGCTCAACGCCAGAATTTATCTCGATCGCTGCGAGCAACTTGCCGGTCAGGACGCCATCTCCTTGGCCGAATCAGCCAGACTCGAACTGGCTCTTGGACAGCGCACGAAGGCCCGAATGCTGGCTGAGCGCTCGTTCAGGCTCGAACCTTTGACACCACAGGCACTGTCAATCATTCAAAGGTTGTCCAAGCCAGATTAACCGCCAAATGCTCTTGTTCGATCTGTGCTGTAGAATACTCCAGCTTCAGGCAAGCTCCCAAGAGAGCATGTCAACAAATCTTCCGGGAGGACTACTGCATGAAACATCTCTTTATCACTTTGGCGGCCGTGACCATATTGACACCGGGAATCCTTCCGGCTTCCGCCGACGATTCCGGTTCTACACCGGCACCGGCACAGGACGGCAATGCTCCAGCCGCCGGCTCTGCAGACGGCGCAGCCCCGGCTAAGAAAGGCAAGCATCACCGCCGTCATCGCCGAGCCAAGAAAGCCAAAGAGTCGGCCGAGTAAAATCCATTTCCATCAGTTCGGTCCGGGCACTATCGACGGTGCCTGGACCTTTTATTTTGCACTGCCGACGGTATCTTCAGCTGCGGCCCTGACACCGGCTCTGGCCGTTCTGTCGTCCACGAACAAATCCCGCGGAGCCTCTTTCTGCCCGGCGACAATCGAGCGCAAGAATCCAATCAACACGAAGATGGCGGCACGAGTCCAGATCGCCGTGTATATCAACCAGTTAAAGGGCAGCCAGTACTTCGGAGCAACATTTTTTCTGTAGAAGAGATGCAAACCGTGATGCAGAGCGATAGTTGCCCGCACCGGTCTCAGCCGGCTGGCTGCGCCATGGTAGTGATAAATGATCGATTCCGGATAATAGAAAATTGTGCGGCCGGATTGCTTGATGCGCCAGCACCAATCCAGCTCTTCTCCGTACATGAACCACTCTTCATCGAGCAACCCAACGTCATCGGCCGCCGCTCTACGCACCATCATGCACGAGCCGGACAGCCCGTCCACTTCGAGCAACTCGTCGGGACTCTTATGAGTGAGGTTATATTTAGCAAACAGCGGGACACCTGGAAAGAGGCGACTCAGATACGTAACTCGAAAGAACGCAGCGAGCGGATCAGGAAACGCTCTGCGGCAAGCCAGCTGCAACGTGCCGTCTCGATTGAGTATCTTCGGTCCGACCGCACCACAATCGGTTCTGACATCCAGGAAGTCCGCCAGCCGGGATATTGCATCTTCGACGACCAAAGTATCCGGATTCAGCAACAAGATGAAACGACCGCTGGAAAGCGCAATCGCTTGATTGCAAGCCTTTGGGAATCCAACGTTAGCCTGGTTGGCAATTACCTTTACCTGCGGAAATCGCTCGGCAAGCATTTCGACCGAACCATCGCCCGAAGCATTATCGACAACCCATACTTCAAAATCCGCTGAGCGCGAATCGCTGAAAACCGACTCCAGGCAGTTAGCCAGCAGCCGCGGGGTCTTCCAATTGACGATAACGATTGAAACTCTTGGAATCAGCATCACCCTGATTAAACCACAGGTGCCTTACAGTTCCCCAAGACCGGTCCAACCTTAATTAGAGTTATCATTACGAACCTTGAACAGCCATCTATAAAGTAACCAGCGGCCGATACTTTCCGAACGCCACTCGCAATGTGTTGCTTATTTCTCCGACCGTCGCATATGCATCGACCGCATTAGCAATAAGAGGCACCAGGTTCTGGTGGCCGGCGGCGGCATCACTCAAGGCAGCCAAAGTATCCTGCACCCTGCTCTTATCCCGTTTGGCGCGCAAGTCGGAGATTCTCCTGCGCTGAACATTTTCGATATCAGGATCTACTTTGTAGATTGCAATCGGCTCCGGACGCTCATCGATAAATCTGTTCACACCAACTATTACACGCTGACTGTTTTCCACGTCCTGGTGGAAGCGAAAGGCAGCGTCTTGAATCTCCTTTTGGATATAGCCGGTCTCCACGGCGCTGATTGCACCACCCATCTCTTCGATCTTGCGCAGGTACTCTTCGGCAGCGGATTCCACTTTATCGGTAAGGT
Source organism: uncultured Candidatus Obscuribacterales bacterium (assembly GCA_964607945.1). Taxonomy (GTDB): domain Bacteria; phylum Cyanobacteriota; class Vampirovibrionia; order Obscuribacterales; family Obscuribacteraceae; genus JAGVKB01. The sequence continues at coordinate 1,005 of CAZSNX010000267.1, read as the reverse complement.
CTTCAATAAAGTAAGAGCCGGCCAGCGGATCGACGACGTTGTTGATACCGGTTTCAAAAGCAAGAATCTGCTGCGTTCTAAGAGCGGTGAGCGCCGACGCCTCGCTGGGCAGAGACAACGCCTCATCCTTTGAATTCGTGTGTAGAGATTGGCAACCACCCAGAGCGGCTGCCAGCGCTTCCAAGGTCGTTCGAACGACATTGTTATCCGGTTGTTGCTGCGTGAGGCTGGAACCAGCCGTTTGTACGTGAAAGCGCAAAGTCATCGACTTGTCCTTCTTGGCGCCGAATCGCTCTTTCATGATTCTGGCCCAGAGCCTGCGCGCCGCTCGAAACTTTGCCACTTCCTCAAACAAGTCCATCTGAGCCACGAAAAAGAAGCTGAGCTGCGGTGCGAACTCGTCTATATCCAGCCCTCTGTTGAGCGCCGCCTTGACGTACTCGATGGCATTGGCAAACGTAAAGGCCAGTTCTTGAACAGCAGTCGCGCCAGCTTCACGGATGTGATAACCGCTGATTGAGATCGTATTCCAGCGCGGCATCTCTTTGGCGCAGTACTCGAAAATGTCGGTGATAATCCGCATCGATGCTGCCGGCGGATAGATGTATGTGTTGCGAGCTTCGTACTCCTTCAAAATGTCATTTTGAATAGTACCCTGCAATTCTTTGGGATTTACACCTTGCTTGATACCGACGGAGCGATACATTGACAGTAGAATTGCGGCAGTAGCGTTGATTGTCATCGAAGTCGAGACGCGTGCAAGGCTGATGGACTCGAATAAGCGCTCCATATCTTCGAGACTATCGATCGCCACGCCGGTGCGCCCCACCTCACCCAACGCGACCGGATCGTCGCTGTCATAGCCCATCTGTGTTGGCAGGTCGAAGGCCACCGAAAGACCAGTCTGTCCATTTGCCAAGAGATAACGAAATCGCTTATTGGTTTCGTCTGCCGATCCAAACCCGGCATATTGCCGCATAGTCCAGAGCCGAGAACGATACATCT
>CAZSNX010000266.1:0-6545 GCA_964607945.1 uncultured Candidatus Obscuribacterales bacterium | reverse complement strand
GGACCTTTAGGCTTGAAGTGACCGGCCTTGAACAATCTCTCCAGTCGTTCCAGGTCCTCGAGAGTGTATCCGTTGAGTTGCTCGTCCTGTGTTGCTTCTTTTTCCATTCCGAACCGACTCCTCAGTCCCGGTGGACATTAGAGCAAGCGAATCGTTGAAAGGCAATCACGGGACAGCCCCGCTTGTCCCTGTACCGACCTGTCATTTTCACCTGCCCCCCCGGACATCTGCGAAATTATGACATCCCCTTCTGGAATTGTTAATGGGAGTATTACTAATGTTGCCGAATGCGCTGATAATACGGCAATGGAGCCCTGTTAGGCGAATTCTACAATCCGCAATCTCAGATCCGGTCAACCTTCATGGTCGGACAACAAAGTCAATTCCGTCAAATTCCAGTACACTACCTGGGGGACAAATTCAGTTAATCAACAATTATTAAATGAGGTGCAGACATGAGTACCAAGCGTAAACAGTCATCTGCAACCAGCAAGGATAGATCAGACTTGAACGGAATGCTGGCATCGCTCTTGCTGTCGACAACATTGTTGCTGCCCTTAGCCGCATTGGCGGATGACACCCCGGCAACCGGCAGTCAAACTACTCAGCCGGCTGGTGAAACGGCAACGCCATCAACTAGCAGCCCGGCTTCCGCCAGCCCGGACGAATCAAGGACTCAGCCGAAGCCACCGCTTCAATCCGGCGTGAAGAAGGTCGAGCTTTCGCTTGAGACCTTGCGCGATGTCGGTCTCGACTTGAAACACGTGCTGAAAGCCGTCGGAAGTCTCTATGATGAAGTCACCATCCAGCCTGTCAGCCTGGTTACACAGCCGGAAGTAGTAGGGCCGGGAACAATCATTTACATACCGATCAATACCATGCCGGTCGGACCACCTCAACCGGCCCGCAAAGACCGTGTCGATCTGGCCATGAACAATATCCGGCCGATTGTGACCTTACTAAAGACAAACGTTGACGAATTCGAATCCGGTCGCCGCCAGTTGGATCTTCCGGCCGACGTATTGTCGGAGTTGCATCCTCAAATTCAGAAATGGGTAGGAGACGTCAACGATTTGGCCAATCAGCTCAATCAGCTGAATCAACTGACACAGGGACCTCCCTACAATAACGATCAGATCGCTTCCATTACGAAGGGCATGCATCAAGACATTAAAGATCTCGACGACACCCGCCGTAAGATCTATAAAGTGATCCGCAAGGAAGGCAAGAAAATCGCTGCCGAACGCCAAAACTCGTCGCAGTGAAGGCCGATTAGTATCGTCCTCGATACCAACTCCGCGATTGCGGGCAAAGCTGCCTGATATTCACCGGCAATCAGTGAATAATGGATTTGCAGCGGGTAGGTATAGGATTAACAGGGTCATTATGAACATGCGTCTGCAAAAAGCTTCTGGTGCTGCGCTTTGCTGGCTGGTGACAGCCGGACTTTTGCTCTGGTCTGGCTTGTCGCCTGTCTCGGCAGCCGAAACTGTTAGCGGCGCTCCCTCGGCACCGACTTCGGACAGCAGAGAACCGAATGCTGTTTCTAGCAATCGACCGGTGAAAGACAAATGGGCCCTTGTTGTCGGTATCAGCAAATTTGCAAATCCAAAGCTCAATCTTCGATGCGCCGCAAAGGACGCCGAGGATTTCTACAAATATCTGACCACGGAAGGGAATTTCGCCCCCGATCATGTGAAGCTGCTGATAGACGAAAAGGCAACTCAACGAGAAATCCTTTCTGAATTAGGCAATCGCTGGCTTCCCCGGGTGGCGAATCCGGACGATTTAGTGGTGATTTATGTCTCCAGCCACGGCAGTGCGTCAGAGATGGATGTGGGCGGTGTCAACTACATTGTTGCGCATGACACCAATATCGATGACTTATACACAACCGGCATCGAGATGCAGGACTTAGCGCGAACGATTAAGCGCCGAGTTCACTCCGACCGGGTAGTAGTCATTCTTGATGCTTGCCATAGCGGCGCTGCCAATGCCGACGCAAAAGGTTTGACACGCATGGGCAATTTAAATGCTGACGATATCGCGCAAGGAAGCGGACAATTAGTCATCTCTTCCAGTCAACCCAATCAAGTATCCTGGGAGCTTAAGGATCAGAGCAACAGCGCATTTACTACATACTTAATTGCCGGTCTCAAGAAGCAGGGAGACGGAACTCGACTGGAAGAAGCCTTCGATTACATGAAGGACAAGGTGCAAGAAACAGTGCTTAGAGAGCGCGGTGTCCTGCAAACACCCGTCCTGAAAAGCCAATGGCAAGGCAATGAGTTAGTTCTGGCGGTTCGTCCGAGCCAGCCTCGCCCTGGATTGACAGAGCCGGTTGCCACAACAACCACGCCGGCGAAAGAAACGCCGGCACCCGAACCCAACTCCTCCGGCAAAGCCAAACTCGGCTCGGATGCTCTGCCTGTCGCTGCTTCGGTAACTATCAATGCGATTCAACCGAAAGTTGCCGTACTGCCGTTCACTGGACCGCTCAAAACGAATATCGGCAACTTTCAAGGTACGATGTTCTGGGGCAACGTGATGGGTCCTGGAGATTTCGCCGGATTGCCCACACTCCTCAGCCAGAAGACTCGCGACGAGCTGGCTTCCAAACTACGGGACCGGGTAATAGATCCGCGCGGATTGCTAGCCGAGAATCCCGGAAAAATCCCCGATCCCGGCTGTCAAACACCTGAAGAGTGGCAGAAGATTGGTCGCTTGCTGGGCACCAAGTACATCGTTTGCGGAACGGTCGACGAAGTGCGTTGGACCCCAGGCACCATGGCTAATAAGTATTCGATGATAGTTTCGGTGCGACTTATCTCAGGACTGACTGGTCTTCAAATCTGGCAGCTCAACCAATATCAAATTGTCAAAGCACCGTTTTTCGGTGACATGCGCGGTGGGCGTATCTACTTCGAAGAAGTGCTGGCACCGGCAGTGGCAGAGCACCTGACGCACTTGCTTACCAAAGCGATACCAGCCAACTAGAAATCATGGCTCTGTATTTCAACGGTTCTGTACCGGACAAAGAAACGCCTTCGATCAAAATCGCCGCTTCAAACTGCGATATCTACGAGCCAACTTCCATTCGGCCAGCCGGCGGCGGCTACCAAACTTCAATGATTACATTGAGCGGCTCTGTTCGCCAGATATTGTGGCAATACTCTCGAATAGAACGATCTGACGAGAATTTGCCCATTCTTGCCACATTGAGAATCGACATGCGACTCCAGTTTTCCTGATCTTTGTAAGCCTTGCTTACCTTCTCCTGACAGTCCATGAAAGAAGCGAAATCAGCAAAGAGCAGATATTCGTCTCGGCCCATCAATGAGTCAATTAACGGTGCAAACAGGGCACCATTACCAGCGGAGAAGTAACCAGATGAGATCTGATCGATCACCTTTTTCAACTCGGCATTTCTCGAGTAGAAATCATACGGACGATAACCACCGGCTTTGCACTCCTGTACTTGCTCGGCAGTGAGCCCGAACAAGAAGAAGTTCTCAGCACCTACTTCTTCTCTGATTTCGATGTTAGCTCCATCCAGAGTTCCGATCGTCAACGCTCCATTGAGCGAAAACTTCATGTTGCCGGTGCCGGACGCCTCTTTGCCGGCAGTCGAAATCTGCTCAGACAAGTCAGCTGCGGGGTAAACCTTCTGACCTAGAGTGACATTGAAATCCGGCAAGAACACAACTTTCAACCGGCCGGCAATATCGGGATCGTTATTGACCACTTGCGCCACTGAGTTGATCAACTTGATGATTAGTTTTGCTTGGAAATAACCAGGAGCAGCTTTGCCACCAAAGATAAATGTGCGCGGAGTGTACTCCAGTTTTGGATTTTCTTTGATTCTGTTATACAAGGCTATTATGTGCAAAACACTGAGATGTTGCCGCTTGTACTCATGTATCCGCTTCACTTGGACATCAAACATCGAATTTGGATCGACATCCACTTTCAACCTGGCCGAAATGTAGTCAGCTAGCCGGCGTTTAGCTAATAACTTCATCTCTCGCCATTGCTTGCGAAACTTCGCATCGTCAGCCAACGGCTCTAGTTTACGCAGGTCATTCAAATCGTGCAGCCAGCTATCGCCGATTTGCTCGTTGATCATCTCTCCAAGTTTAGGATTGCTTAGAAGCATGAATCGACGAGGGGTTACTCCATTGGTGACATTCAAAAACTTCTCAGGCCAGAATTCATAGAAATCTCGCAACACATCAGACTTGAGCAGCTCTGAGTGCAGGGCAGCTACTCCGTTGATTGCATGACTTCCTACGCAAGCGAGATGAGCCATTCTCACGTAGCGTTCTCCGCTCTCATCAATCAGAGACATCCGGCGCAGGCGGTCCTCATCACCAGGATATTTCGCTTTTACCATGTCTAAGAATCGTTGATTAATCTCATAGATAATCTCGAGATGCCGCGGGAGCAGGCTGCCGAATAGCTCTACTGGCCAGCGCTCCAGCGCTTCCGGCAGAAGGGTGTGGTTGGTGTACGAAAATGTATTTTGAGTGATCTTCCAAGCTTGCTCCCAATCAACTCCATACTCATCTACCAGCAGACGCATCATCTCAGCGATAGAGACAGAAGGATGAGTGTCATTGAGCTGAATCGCCATCTTTTGATCCAAACTACCTACGCTGTCACCCTCCTTCAGGTGCATCCGGATCATGTCCTGCAACGAACAAGAAGAGAAGAAGAACTGCTGCTCCAGACGCAGCTCTTTGCCCTGCTTTGGTTGGTCGTTGGGATAAAGCACCTTCGAGATGTTCTCAGACATCATCTTCTCGTAAACAGCACCGGAATAGTCGCCCATGTTGAATGCCTGGAAATTGAAAGATTGGTGCGCCTCAGCCTTCCACAGGCGCAAGGTATTGGCATTGTTCGTCTTATAACCCAGTATCGGCGTGTCATATGCCACACCGTTGATCACTTTGCCTGGAATCCATTCGACTTTGAAATGCCCGCCGGCATCGACATATGAACGTGTAAATCCGCCTAACTTAACCGGCATTGTGATTTCCGGACGGCGGATCTCCCAGGGATTCCCAAAGTGCAACCACTTATCGGTAATCTCTACTTGCCAGCCGTCTTGAATCTCTTGATCGAAAATTCCAAACTCGTAACGAATGCCATATCCGATCGCCGGTATTCCCAAGGTCGCCAGGGAATCCATATAACAGGCAGCCAGCCGTCCCAGACCACCGTTGCCCAGCCCTGGCTCTTCCTCTTGGTCTATTAACTCGTCCAAATCCAGATTGCTGCCAAGCTCGCTCACAGCTTGTTTAACTGGTTCTCGAATGTCGAGATTAATGATGTTGTTGGCCAGATGCGGACCGGTTAGGAACTCCGCTGAGAGATAGCAGACGAGCTTAACGTCTTTCCTCATACCGGTATGCCTGGTCGTGATCCAACGATGAACCAAGCGATCTCTGACAGTATAAGCAAGCGCCATATACCAATCACACTTGGTGGCAATCGCCGGAAACTTACCTTGAAGATAGAAGAGGTTATCGGTGATCGCCCTCTTCAACGTCTCGACTGAAAGACCGGTACGGTCGTCCTCAACCCTGAGCTGCTCTGCGACAACTTTCTCCACGGCATGTTCTCCTTGCTGAAGGTGGGTAGATTTAGACGCCGAATCTATTACGTTATGACAGTTGGTTTGTCTCTTCCTGTTAACTTGCGTATCTGACCGAGTTCGTCAGCGATGCCAATCAAATCAGCCAGCGCTTCCTGCGTGTCTCTGTTTTGTCGCGACTGTTCGGGCTCGAACCGTTCCAAATACAAACGAATGGTTGCTCCATGCGTGCCGGTACCGGACAAACGCAGTACTATTCTCGAGCCGTCGGTGAAATTGATACGCACTCCCTGTTTAGCTGAAACGCTCGAGTCCACCGGGTCTGTATAACTAAAGTCATCAGCAAACTCAATTACATCTTGCCCGAGCTTCTTGCCTTTCAAGCCGGAAAGTTGCGCACGCAATCCATCAACTACTGCCTGTGCGCGATCGGAGTCCACCTCTTCGTAGTCGTGTCGAGAATAATAATTTCGTCCGTACATCCGCCAGTGCTCTTTCACAATCTGCGCAACGGACTCTTTTCTTGCCGCCAGAATATTTAGCCAGTAAAGAACAGACCAAGTGCCATCTTTTTCGCGAATGTGATCTGCACCGGTGCCGAAACTTTCTTCACCGCACAAAGTTGCCAGACGAGCATCAAGCAGATTGCCGAAAAACTTCCAACCGGTCGGTGTCTCAAAGCAATTGACCTTGAGTTTTTCAGCAACTTTATCAGCAGCTTTGCTGGTCGGCATCGATCTTGCAACACCATCGATGCCGCCTTTATAGCGTGGAATCAAACGATGATTGGCAGTCATGATAGCCAGACTATCGCTCGGCGTTACAAAAAAGTTGTTGCCGAGAACCATATTGCGATCCCCATCACCATCGGAGGCTGCGCCGAAATCCGGAGCGTTCTTGCCGAACATGATTTCAACCAGCTCTTGAGCGTAAACCAGATTGGGATCAG
>CAZSNX010000265.1:0-6561 GCA_964607945.1 uncultured Candidatus Obscuribacterales bacterium | reverse complement strand
ACGGTATGGAAATCCTCGGTATCGCCTGGGGTGGTCCGACCATGATCATGGGCTTCATGCACATGGCCGCTGGAACGCAAGACGCGATGAAGCGGGTTCTGTTCGGTGCCGCTGGTGTCACCGGTGGTTTGGCAACACCCGGCTGCATCAACTGGCTCGTCGCCTCCTGCCGCGATGCCAACCTCTTCAGCTAACATTCAGTTTTCCCCCGATCAGCACCTGGTATGAAGCCGCCTTCCTGGCGGCTTCAGCCTTTTGCGCGTCGATTCGATACTGCCTGCATGGATTCGAAGTATCTCCACGAGCAAGACGACCATCAAGGCTCGACTCCGAGACCGCTTCAATAAAAGGCCCTGGACGAAATGCCAGAGCGTATCCAATAGGTAGAAGCTCGACATCTTCGGCTTCAGTCCGAAAACGAGCTGACACTTCCTGTCTGTACACAGATAGAATGATGTAATGAATTTACTGGAGCTAGCTCTGAGATGCTTACACCTGAACAATTGGAACGTTACCGCAATCAACTTTCCTTGCCAGGAATGGGTGAGAAAGCACAATCTAAGTTATCCAACTCACGAGTTCTGGTAGCAGGTCTTTCCGGGTCTGGAGCAACTGCAGCGCAACTTCTTGCTGTGGCCGGCATTGGAAAGATTGGACTGCTAGACAACACAGTCGTTGCAGAAGCCGATCTCAACAGAGATATCTTGTCCAGCGGCGAGTCAATAGGCACAAAACGCATTGGCTCTGCGAAATCCAGACTAAATCAACTAAACCCCCATTGCGAAATTGAGCTTTACGAAGCACAGCTGGATGCGCACAATGCGGAAAGGCTGTTAGCACCATACAACTTGATTATTGACGGGCTCGACGATTGGCAAGAAAAATTGTTGGCCAGCGATACCGCTATGCATCTTGGTATTCCAATGATTCATTGCGGCATAACCGGTTTTCAATTTCAGGTTTTTACAATGGTTCCGGGAAGGTCTGCTTGCTTGCGCTGTCTCTTTCATCAAATCGGACGGGAAGACCTTTCCCGACAGGACATTCCTGCTCTTAACTTCGGTCCGGCGGCTGCCATGGCCGGATCGCTGCAAGCATCGGAGGCGATTCACTTGATTGCCGAGCTAGGCGTTACCGGCTGCGATGAGCTGATTCAATTCGATTGTTTGCGCCGCGAGTACTATGCTGTGCGTGAGCTTGGTCCGCGCGCTGACTGCCCTGACTGCGGCCGTTTCTCTAATCGGAATCAGTAACCGCAGCCGGACTAGCTTGTTTGAGAGCCGTGATGATTGCATCGGCTCTTTGCTGAAAGCGTCCGCGAATCAAAGCCTCAAATAAAGTCCATTGCCGCTGAGTCTCACGCACAGCCAATGCTTTAGCTAGATTGAAGTAGTTGGTACCCGGCAGAGTCTTCTTAGCCTCCGGCGACTGCGCATTGTCCTTGTTTAAATCCAGATAGGAGATGCAGTCGGCCGACTTCCCCGCAGCTTGAGTCTTTTCCCCCGACTTCCTGCCCGAGGTCAAGATATCGCTGGCTTTACTTCCGCTATAACCATCCGGCACTTTCGCCCAATCTACCACTTCTATGCCGTATGGATTGGCACGCTTGCCACCGTTTTCCAGCTGCAGCTCCAAATAGTTCGTGCGGCTGTAGAAGTCCTGCGCCGTATGAAGGAGCAGTCCGAAGTGCTTGAGGCAATGCGCGCGATCCTCCGCATCCGTATCGGCATCGGCTGCATAATTCAACGCCTTCTTCTTCTCTCTGTCGATATAGGCGAGCGCTGCACTCAACTGTCCATCATCAAAGTGCCTTCTCGGCTCGGCTAACCCTTCTTCGCCTGGAGTATCCTGACTGTTGACCGCCTTTACTATGAACGCAATATTGGTATCAGATACGATGCCAGAGAGGGCTTCCTTCGTTATCTGCTCGTGAACATTGCCGCCGTCGGTCTCGAAAGAGCTAAAGCAGAAGGCCGGCTGCAGGGACAAGTTGGCAACCGCCAGAAACACAAAGGAATTTAATCGACCTCGCATCGGCACAGACCTCGGCAGCTCCAGCGCTAGTTTTCCCCGATAGCCTTAATTTTACACAGCCGCAGGTTTATAATGAAAGGAAATTTGGGGGCATAGCATATAAATGGCTCATCCAGCTGCGGAAACGGAGCTCAAGGATCTTCTTTTTGTCGGTTTCGACACCGAGACAACAGGATTGTCTCCGCTTGCCTCCAGATTGATTGAGCTGTCAGGAGTAAAATTCCGTTGCGACGGCTCTGTTGTCTCGAAGTTTTCTCAATTGATTGACCCCGAAGCCGATATCCCTTCCGAAGCAACGGCTGTTCACGGCATAACAGCGGACATGGTACGCGGCCAGCCAACTTATCGCCAGGTCGTTCCGGACTTTCTCAATTGGCTGGAAGATGACAACGTCGTCTTAACTGCACACAACGCATCTTTCGACCTCGGATTCCTAGAGGTTGCTCTGGCAAGACTGCGAATGCCGGCACCCACTTATCCGGTTATCGATACACTCAATTTGTGCCGCCGCCTGGTTCCCAACGCTCCGAATCATCAACTGAAGACGTTGACTGAGCATCTTGGTCTCGAAACCGGCGGTTACCACCGGGCTCTGGCCGACAGCTACCATGTCAAAGACCTCTTTCTAAAGATGCTACCGCTTATGCCGGATTGCACATCATGGCATCAATTGTCCAATCATTGTGGAATTCTGGAGTTCGCAGATCTTTGTGAGGAGGGATTCTCTCAAATCGATACAATGCCGGAAGGTTTCGAGTCGATCAAAGAAGCGATAACATCTGAAATTCCAGTGCAGCTTGTCTATAACAACGGACACACTTCAAGAAGAAAAGTGACACCACATTCAGTGCATACCTGGCGAGGACATCTCTATCTAACAGCATTCTGCCACGACGCCCAGTCTGAGCGTACTTTCAGGCTAGATAAAATCGTGAGCTTCCGAACCCTGTCAGAGTGAGCGAATCGTCATCATTATAATTAGATCGAATTAGACAATTCATCGCGGTGATGTTAGATTATTGTCGCTGACATCCCTCATGGCAAGCTCTCAAAATGTCGAGAAAGCAACTGGCGGCAATAACAATCACCGTAACGCTGGCTTTGTCGCAAGCCGGCCCGGCTATGTGCTTCTCTCTATTTGGCGCCAAGTCGGCTCCGGTCGCAGCTCCTGCCGCGCAGCCCGCAGAAGGCGAATCGCAACCGAATCCTGAGAACGCCCGCCTATTGGAAAAGCATATGCGATTAGGTGACGCGTTCTTCGAGCGCAAGGATTACACCAACTCGCTTATCGAGTACCAAGCGATCTTGAAGCTTGACCCAAACAGCTACAAAGCACACTTTATGCTCGGAAAGGTCCTGATGGCGATGTCCGACTTCGATGAGGCGCTCAAGGAATTCCAGATAGTAGTAGGACTGCGTCCCCGCAGCAGCGATGGGCATTTCATGATGGCCGAGACTTTGCGCATGCAAGGTAACTATCGCGATGCCGCTCACGAATACCGGCATAGTCTTAAACTCGACACTAAAAACGCCCAGTGTCACGCTTATCTGGCTGAATGCTACCGGACAAAGACCTGGTATAGACCTGCAATCGCCGAATGCAAGAAAGCGATTCGCCTCGATCCGCAGATCGTAACACCACATTTGATACTAGGCCAGTGTTATATCATGGACAGACAGACAGATCGTGGTCTGGATGAATACAAAAAGGCGATCGAGCTGTCGCCGGACGATCCGGTGGTTCACACACGCAACGCCCAAACGCTATGCAGTCTGGGCAAATGGACGGACGCGTTGCCACAGTTCTTCCGTGCCACCGAACTCGATCCTTCCTATCCTGAGGCTCATATCGGACTCTCCTGGGCGCTGGTAAATACCGGACGGGTAGACGAAGCCCTCAAGGAAGCTCGCGAAGCGGTCTCACGTGCGCCGAACAATGCAGACGCACATTCTAATCTGGCTGCTGTATTGCAAAAGAAGGGGGACTTCCCGGCGGCAGTTACTCATTGCCGTCTTGCTCTCAAGCTCGACCCCAAAAACCCTCGCATGCACAGAGCGCTTGGATTTGCCCTGCGTGACAATGGTGATTTTAACTTAGCAATAGCCGAATTGCTTACTACCAGCAAGCTTCTGCCGAACGATTACGATGTCAAGCTATGCCTGCAATCGCTTATGCAGCAACGGAATCAGAACTGAGAAAAGCGCAAGCCCGACTTGACATCCACCTAATCCGAGACCATAATGGCGTAAGGCTTACTAGGCTTGTAGATTAAATATTGATTGATCGATGATGTTCAGCGCTAGCGGGGGCGAATCATGCCTGGCACCAATGACAATTTCGTAGACGACATGAAAAAGGCTGCCAGCGACTTGCTCGCCGGCAATATTACCCAGGCGGCACAAGATGTTTTGGACGCCGCAAATGCCGCAGCTGCAGGCCGGCTGTTTTCAGCAGCCTATCATCCAGGCATCACTGCCACAACATTCAGCCCGGGGCACAACGCCGCCCAAACCGCAGTCGATTTGGCTACCGCCGGAGCTGTGGCTAAGTTTATTGAGGGAACAGTCACAACTACTCCCGAACAATCGGCAAACATTGAGGCTGCCAACAAGGCTGTATCCCAAGCCGAATCCCAAGTAAGCGCCGGAGCAGCAGGCGGAGGCACCGAAGGCGAGTTGCTGGCAGCCTACAGCAATTTGCGCGGCTTCAATGCTGAAGTGTGGGCAGCGCAAGGACGCGTGAGCGCCGCGCTCGATCGCGTTCGTCAAGAAAACGCCAAGACTCGAGAAGCCGCAGCCAGGGGAGACAGCGCATCGGCGGTACGAGGACAGTTCAATACGGTTGATGATTACCTGGCATTCAAGGCTAATGAAAAGGCCAAGCGCCAATCGATCCAGCCAACCGACATAGCCTAGTTACGAGTCAAAGATAGCCCCGGCAGGAATCTCAGACTATTTCTTGCTGCTGCCAGGCTTGACCACTGGCGTGCCTTCTTTGCACCAGGGGCAGTCGGGCTCGCCAAACGTTTCCAGATTCAACTTTACCAGCGAGAAAAATGGAATTCCGAAATCAACCGTACCGCCGCTGCGGTCCACTATTGCTCCGACAGCTACTGGCGACCCGCCAAGACTCTTTACCAAATCTACGACCTTGCGCGCAGAGCCACCAGTAGTGGTGACATCCTCGACGACGAGAACCGGCTCACCTTCAGCAATCGCCACACCTCGCCTTATCTCGAATTCAGTCTTGCCGTCCGGTCGTTCGGCAAAAATGGCGCGTACTGGATTACCACTGGCAGCTTTGTCCAGAGCCATTGCCACTAGCAACTCCCAATGTACTGCCCCGAGAGCCGGTCCAACTACCACAGCCGGCTTAAGTCCGGATTCCATAACCCGCCGCACCAACTCTTCAGCTAAAACCATTCCATGTCTGGGGTACTGCAGTATGCGTTGGCACTGCAGATATTGATTACTGTGCAATCCGCTTGCCAGCAGGAAATGTCCGCTGTGCCACGCACCCAACTCTTTGAGAAGCTGACTAATCTTCTGGTCATCAACAGCCATTGTGCTCATCTCTTCTTAGCGCTCCTGATTTGTGCCGCAAGAACAGCCCTATGCCCGACATACTGGAAAGTCTTCGCTAGCCGTCCCCTTATCGGCATGACATGCAAATTATAGTCCCCTCTGCTATATTCTCGTCTCATGAAGCCGTTCATAGGAATCAATCTTGATATCGACGAGGGTACGCCCGCGCGCGCCTCGGTTTATTGCAACTACTTTCAAGCAGTGCAAAAGTCCGGCGGAATTCCGGTGCTAGTTCCACCGATGCCGAATGAAGATCTCGAAGCATTGCTCGAACATCTAAACGGAATTTTGTTGATTGGTGGGCGCGATTATTCTCCAGAGCTATACGGCGAAGAGCTATCTGAGAAAGTCGAGCTGATAAATTGCACGCGACAGGAATTCGACCATCGCTTGGTGAAACTGGCGCTCAGCCGCCCGCAACTCCCGCTGCTGGGCATTTGCGGTGGCTTACAACTTTTGAACATCGGACTGGGCGGTTCGCTGATTCAAGACATTCCAAGTGCCTTGCCTGATTCCGAAGTCAAACACAGCACAACCAACGGTTCAACTGGCTCTTATCAACGTCATCTGGTGAAGTTCGACGCAGATACGCTGCTCGGCCGAATTTACAGACTGGAAACTTTCGAGGTTAACAGCTTCCATCATCAGGCTATCAAAGATATCGGTTGCGGACTGAAGGTTTCCGCTCGAGCCGAAGACGGAGTCATCGAAGCCGTGGAGGCTCCAGACCGAGCCTTTACTGCGGCAGTTCAATGGCATCCGGAGCGCGACTTCGAAGGCAACAAGGCTTTGTTCGAGCAGTTCTTGAAAGCAAGCTCCAATGCCGGCAGATCAGTGGGATAGTTAGACGATGGACTCAGACAACTCCAGCCCAACTGGCCGTAGAATTTTGATTACCGGCGGAGCCGGCTTCATCGGCAGCCATCTTGTCGACAGGCTGCT
>CAZSNX010000264.1:0-6569 GCA_964607945.1 uncultured Candidatus Obscuribacterales bacterium | reverse complement strand
CGGACGGCAACATAACCCGAATAGTCGACGCGAATGGTAAGGCACACAATGTCCAAAGGGACGCACAGAACCGATTGATTCCGATCGATACCGGCACTGGTGTGCGGCTTAGAGAGAATGGGGCAATTTCGGTTGCAAACAGTAAAGGCGAGGTTTGGGTTCGCAAACCCGACGGCACTTGGACTAAAGTGATTGGCCCAGGCGGTCCGCTTTTGAGAACACTGGAGATCAGGCGTGAAGAAGCCCGCATCAAAAAGGTAGCCAAGCAACGGCTGAATGACGAGCAGCAAAAGTTGCTCATGCAGACTATCGCCCAATTCAACAGGCATCTGAAACAACTCAATATTCAAGATACCACCAAATCACGCAAAGAAGCCTTGAAAGCCCTTCAACGGGTAGCTGACATGCTTGAAGGAGTGGTTCCTAAGGGTGCAGCACCTTCGATGAATGCCGAGGTCGGTGACGGTGTAATTAGCCTGAAACCATCCTCCGAGCCCAAATCCGAAGGCCAAATCGCCTTCGCGATGGAACGAGTAGTAATGAGTCAGCGCGTCCTCGAAACAGCGATCAGAAAGATCGAGCGCGAAGCGCGCAACGAGCTGCCGCCGAAAGTTGTTGATGCACACCGTCCTGACGCGGCTGCAGGCACATCAACTGAGGCACCAAGTCGAGAAGGTAAGGAGATTCCCCGCGCTGAACATACTCTTCAAGCTACTGAGAGGCGTGAGTTACCAAAACCTTCGATCGAAGTGCCTGAAACGCATCCCGGAGCAGTCACGCCTTCGAATGACTCACTTGCCGGTCATTTTTCGCGATTGCTCAAAGAAGCTACCAATCCACTGAACGCATTAGCATCAATCCTCAAGTTTTCCGGCAGCACGCTAAAGGAAAGTGTCTCCAAGCGCCTTTCTAGACGCTCCAGCGAAGAACAGGCGGCGCTATTGGTGGCTCAACACTTCGAAACAGCAACTAGCGAGCTCTTCAAGTCGATAGAAAGAGCTACGGAGAACACCGCTAAAACAACCAGCGAAATGTCGGAGCGAGAATCGATACCCAAGCTTGATCTGCCAGAAGACCACGACGGACTGGTCAAGCGAATGGAACGAGCATCGTTCAGTAAGGAGATTCTAAATCCGGCTCGCCGATTGGAAGCTGGATTGAGCACTCCCGAAGCGGTTTTCCTCAGGACAGAGATCAGGCAAGAAAGGACACTTGATCCAAACGACAACCGTCCGATCAACGAAAGAGCCGTCATTGCGGAGAACATCAGCTTTGCTGTTTTCAATATGGCAATTCGCGGAAGTAACATTGAAATCTCAATCCCGCTGCATGTTGTAGAAGGTTTCGAACAAGTACGCGCCTTGCGCCAGATGTTGTCGGCAGAAAGCACAAACACGGACGTAATTCAAGCAACGATGCTGGTTATGGCTCGCAACGAGCTAGAGAATCACCCGTATAAGAATGCGCTGCTGCCGGAAGATCTCGCCGCCACATTAGACTGCCTGCCTGTGCCAGGGCTGGTGAAAAAGATAGAGCTCTGGCCGGACAGACGATGCCCGAACGACCCGGCATGGTCCATTGAAAAGAACAGAGAATTCGAGGCATTGGCTACTGCCAGCCAAGATGGTGTCATCAGGTTCTACAAATCCGCCTCCAGCGACAGCAAGTTCTCAACCTTGACTACACCGTTTCATGAGTGGTCTCACCTACTTAAGTGGAGCCAACCTGATAGCAGCCGTTTGTTCGACATTGCGGCCGCACATGAGCACTCGGGCTACTATTCCAGGGAATACGCCAGAACGGACAATGACGAAAACTTCGCCGTTCACTTGGGCGAAGACTTCCTGCATCCGGACACCGACTTGTTTTACATCGCGGCCACCGGAGCGCCTGTACGAGCAGCCGTCTTTGCCAAGTATCTCGAAAATGCTCTGGGGGCATTACCGGCAAGCCAGCGAAGCCCCTTGCATGAGCAGATCATCGAGCGAGTTCGGTATGTCACAGACGAGATACTGCCTGAAGTAAAAGAAGACCTCAAGGCACAGGCGTTGTCTAATGATGCGCTGGCCAGCCAGCGCGCAATCTCACTGTTGGAAGGGCTCGGCAACGAATGGGATACCCCATTCCTGAAGACATTGTCCGAAACACATCAAAATCAGCAAGTGCGCGATGCGGCTGTGGTAGCTGTTGCGAACCATCTACGAAACGATCCGGCGGCTCTCTGCGACTACCTGCTCGACAACGTCCATCGCAGCGAGCATCGCGAAGCGCTTAAATCATTCGTGAGCGACCCGGTCAACGATCGTGCAACGGCGCTGCCAGACAATTTGAGAGAACGCCTGCAAGCCCACCTGGCTGATATAAACTCGCCAATCTTTGTAGACGCGCTGCAAATTCTTTCCGGTAAGCCCAAGCCTGCCGATGCAGATTTCCTGAAAAACGTCGTCGAGAAAAGTGATTCTTTCCGAGTTCAACTGCTTGCTCTCGATACACTCATGACAGCTCACAAGGCAAACCCTGGCGAAATTACGCCGTTTCTGCTGCACACAATAGACACCAACCAAAACGCCTTAATCAAAGGAGTAGCCAAAGACTTTCTGCTCTCCTCGGATTACCCACCAATGCGTCTGCAGCATCTCAGCGAACTTGCTCGCAGACGGCTTTCCAGCGAACAAGTAGAAACCGCAATCAAGGGAATATCCGACCACAATGCACAGATTGAAATCTTCAAGCACGGAGCGGCGCTCCTGAAAGACCCGGCAGAAAGAGTGTCGCTTGCCGAGAGAGCCCTTTCGAACCCGGCTCTTGAACAAGCAGCCCTGGACTTATTAAGAGAAGCCACCATACCTGGACATGCCGGCTATGACGCTCAAGAAGCTCGGCGAGCTCAAGAGCTGTTGGATGCTCGCACACCGGGAGATCACTCGACGCTTAAGTCTGCAGCCCAAGAGTCCATGACACGACCGGAGCCGGTGCCGCCGTCGCCGGTGGCGATCGAGCACGGAGCATCAGTGCTTCATCAAGGCGAAAGATACACGATAATCGGATTTCACGATGATACCGGCAATCCAATACTGCACCAGCCTGAGCGTGGAAAGCAATGGGCAGGAATCGCCAAGCGGGTTACTCCGGAAGATCTAGCGGCTAAGTATGGCTCGTTCATCGCCGGCGATACTACTTATTACATGGATAAATCCGGACAGATCCTGAGAACGATGGGTACTGTCGAAGGAAAGCTAATACTTTTCCCCGTCTACGATATCCGGATCGCCACCAAAGAGCAGCTGCACTATGAAAACAACGCTGTCATCATCGAATCGACGGCCGAGTTCACACGATCGAGAAGCGCTGATGGCACCGAATGGACGAAACACATAGACGGCGCGCTCGAAATGAAGCAACCGAACGGCCGCACAATTTTACTGGAGGTCAATTCACAGTTCGAACGCAGACGACTCGACGTGCTTTGCGATCGGCTGTCGCTGGACTCGGTTCAGTCTTTGCGATTGAATGACTATATTCAAAGATTCTCAGACAGATCGAACCTGACCGAACAAGAAAGAGGCAGGACATTTAGATACATATCAGAGTTATTGGAGAGCCCATCAGTCAGTAATCTCGACTCAGTAGCCAGACTGCATATAGTCGAGCAAGCACTGAAAAATATCTCCAATCCACTCTCAATTACGCAGGGTCAACATAATACTTGCAACGTCGCAACTCAAGAAGCACGTCTCTGCCTGCAAGAGCCGGCAGAGTACATTCGCTTTATTAAGGATGTTTCTTTGACTCAGCGCTATGTTGCCAATGATGGCACAACTATCGAAATTCCGACCGGCACCACCAAACTAACCCTAGACGGACCAGAGGCTCTCGCGCACTTTGGTGCGTCAATGGCCAGATTCCTGCCGGCAGCAGGACCAGTCGGGCTCATATCGGCAAGAGAGACGTACAGAGCGCTTCCCTTCGTTCTAGCCGATCCGCAAAGAAACTTAGCGAGTCAAATTTTTCAAATCGGTGCAGTCAATGTTGCCGTTCAACGCATGACTCGTATCGGAGCGAATGGAGAATGGGTAGAGGGACAACTGGGCTCGATCCGCTACCGGCAAGAACGACCAGATATTGCCCTAAATTCACCACAATCAAGAGACACCGGGGAGCGACTTATCATAAGAGACGAAGCTGGTGCTGAAAGGGTGATCGCACGCAGCCCTTCGCTTCAGACTAACGAACTCGAAATGGTCTTTAGTGGAATTTCTGGACGTACTGACGCAGGAACCATCTCCCAACCCTTCGCAATGGGTGGTCCTGTTCCCGGAAGGACATTTGCGACTCGCGAAGAGTTCCAGAATTTGCTTCTTCAAATGAAGACTCAATCCGAAAAAGGCGATAAGGCATTCTGCGCTACGCTCTACGTAGACACATTCCACGAACCGTTCTATACCGACTCCGGAGCAGGGACGGCAGGCGGGTCTGGCGGAGCACATGTCGTCAACGTGATTGGCATCCATCCCGACGGTAAAGGGAGCTATCTCGTAGAAGTCGACAACTCCTGGAGCCAAAGTGCAGAGCATCATGGCCGCAAAGCGCTGCCGATTGAAGAGCTGTTCCTGGCCACTTACAAGTCCAGCGACAGCCAAGTAATTGACGCGCTAAGAGCCAGATCTGAAGCCGAGCCGACCAACTTCACAGCGCGCTTGGACTTGTTAAGACATGAATTTGGACGGTCTGAAAATCTTCGCAATGCACTTGCCACTGATCCAACAATGGCAAAGCAAGCGACAAGAGAGCTAGTCGGCACACCAATTATCGAATGCCAGGCGTACCAGCAACACCTGACTGCTTTAGTCAATGAGTACTCGCAACACCTAAGTGCAACATTCGAGCCGGGCTCATTTCCGCCTGAGTTCCAACGCTTCATTGACAAGGTAAACGCACAACTGAACTGGGCTCGACGTACCGAGCAAACCAGGGCTGCAAATGCAGCAGCCGCACAAACAACACCCGGATCTGCTCAACCAACGGATCACCGAGTCGACACTCATCCGGCAAGCGTAGCGGATCGGTCTCGTCAAACAACTTTCTCCGAAAAACATCAGCTGTCAGGCGAAGCAGCCTCCGGTAAGGCTCGTCCAGACACCTCGGCAGTCGTCTCTTCCGAACGGATAAGCAGATATCAGCAGGTAGTGACAAAGATTCGAGAACTCTTTGCGCCGATAACCTCCGCAGCAACTACAATTCGCGACGCACTGAAACGCAGCAAACCAATTGACGCCAGAACGAAAGCGGCCGATCTTGCCAGCGCAGCGTTGTCGCAGGAGATAAGCAAACTCTATAAGTCCAGTTTGGCTGAAACCAACAGATTGTCCGAAGGTCGAGTAAAACTAGGCGAAGGAATTGAGGCCGGTGCAAGCAAGATAGCTATGTACCATGTCAGCATCGAGACCCCCGAAGGATCTCATGATGCCATTCTGCGACGACTGAATCGTCCAGAGAATCTAGACAGACCGCGGCGCGAGATTGCAGCATACGAAGTAAGTAAGGGACTCAATTTAGAAAATGGTGGAACGCCAGCTACCGTAGTCAGAATATTGAAGGCAAATGAGCTCGGCAACAACCCACAAACAGATCTCAAGTTCAACTCAAAGGGCGAAGCAGCAGTTTATCTGCAGGAAAACGCCGGACGACACACAGTCGAAGAATACTTCTCATCAGAAAAATTTGCAGACTTCAAGCTAAGCAGTCCGCACGATTTCGATAGACTCCTAAACGAGCATCCCGACTTTCGTAAGTTGTGCGACGGAATAAATCTAGCAGACCAGTACGCAGTTCACAATCTGCTAGCGAAGCATCCGGAGATGCAGGCACCGCTTAAGCAAGCATTGGTTGAACGTGTAGAACGGGTGTTTAAGGAACATCCGCAACTGCGACAACAGCTCGAGCATGCGTTCCTGGAACGGCTGGTGCTCGGAGACTTCGATGTTCATTCGCTCAATTTTGTCGTCTCCGAGAACAACGGAGTTCTAAAGATCCGCAACATTGATTTAGAGAACGCATTTCCCAGAGGCGAACGCGAGACGCCGGTGTGGGACGCGGATCCATCACTGGGCGCCAATTACGCATTTGTTGAATACTTCTCGGGCCGAGATTTCAATTCTTCTACACGCGAAAAAATCGCGAACTTTGTCAGAGAATTCGACAATCCAGCCGGACGGCAAAGATTAACCGACGCAGGGCTCGATCAAGTGCAAATCGACAAGCTCCTGGGAAGAGTTCGTTGGTTCGCAGAGAATGGAACGTTTCCAAAAACAAATACAGAACTGGCAGCGGCTCGAATGCTTGCCGAACCGATCTCCACCCCTCCTGCCGAGAAGCAGCTGCACGACTCACCATTTGACAGAGTGTCGCGATCGACTACTGAGAGAGAGGCGCACGAAACAACACCAGTTTCAGGAGCCAAGATAGAGCAGGCAGAGAACAGACCCGCATCTGAAAGACGAACGCTGGCGGAACAGTTGGGCGCTCGTTCAACCGAGCGCGACGGAAAGATTGCGCAAACAGTGGATGCT
>CAZSNX010000263.1:0-6571 GCA_964607945.1 uncultured Candidatus Obscuribacterales bacterium | reverse complement strand
TTGACATTGCACTCATCTCGCTAATCGGCTTTGTGACTCGCTTTGCCAACAAGAGACTGATGAGAACCGTGATGAATCCGGTGCCGAGAATAAACTCGAGAAAGGTAACAAAATCTTTGTTCAACCGTTGATTCAACTGATTGAGCGGTAGTCCCAGTCTTATAACTCCGGCAGTTTGCCCAGCGGCTCGGATCGGATAAGCAACAAAGAGCCATTCGGAGTGTGTTTTATTCGAACTTCTCGTATACATCGCCGCAATCCCAGCAAGCGCATCTCCAATCTCCGGTTGATTCGAGATGTTTTCACCTTCCGCCTGCGTTTTAACACCGGAATCGGCAATGATGTGTCCCTCATCGTCGACGACCGTGATCGCCACTCCCACTTTCTCAGCATGCCTGTCAGCCGCAGCCTTGATTCGCTTGCGCGAATCAGGCGAATCGAGCGCTAGATCGTTATCGATCTCCAACCCGAGATTCATTGCTTCGACTTCCAGGGCATTTCTCAAGTCGGTGATTGACTCTGTTTTGATTAGAAACAACGCCCAGATACCCACGGTCGACAAGGCAATTGTGAGCACAAGCAGGTATGTAAACAGTAGCTGGTTAGCCAGACTACGCGATAGCCATCGATATGGTCGCTCCAACAAACGCATTGCCCGAAAGTCCTCGATAGCGCTCCATAGCTATTGTATATAAGGCTTCCTTGGCGCGGGTGCTCATAGACGCGCCAAGTTCGAACTATTTGATGCAATCAGAGATTTTCCACACTCGTCGCCGAAAGCCCCCGTCAAATCTGTCTCAACAGTTATAGTTAAGACAATTTGATGGTTGTGTGAGAAACTATATTTTGGTACTTATAATTTCCAAGCTGGTGTGAATAATGTCAAGATTAGCCAGCTTCAGGGGAGGTCCAATTCAATGTCTGGTGTGGCAAACGTTACCGACAATACCTTCGATCAAGAAGTTCTGAAGTCAGATGTCCCCGTTCTCGTTGACTTCTGGGCGCCCTGGTGCGGACCCTGCAAGGCAGTAGCACCAGTTGTCGAAGATCTGTCAAAAGAGTTCGAAGGACGCCTAAAGGTTGTCAAACTCAATACCGATGAGAATCCGAAGACTGCTCAGGCCTATACAATCAGAGGCATTCCAAGCTTGTACCTTTTCAAAAAGGGAGAGGTTGTCGAGCAAGTAGTCGGAGCAGTTCCGAAGTCTACGCTCGCGACTGCTATCAACAAGCACATTTAGGTTGATTCAGCTATTATGTACTGAATCGGATCAGCAAAATTTGCTGATGGTGGTTGTGTCTTGGTTGAGCAGTGCTTTAAGACAGGCTGGTTTGCCTGGATTTAGCCGTTATATTTATGATCCGACTTCAGCCGATTGAGGGTTCCGGTAAACGCATGAAGTATCTTGTCACCTTGGTAAATGCATTTATCGCTGCGAGCTTGCTGACCGGTTGCGGCGAAAGCCCAACATCAACCTCCCAATCAACCGGCTCGGCAGGCGGAGAACATTCGAAAGGAACCACCGGCTCGGCCGAAGAGAGCAACATCAAAGAGATCTCGGATGCCACCTTCGAACAAGAAGTCATCAAATCGGACTTGCCGGTGCTTGTTGATTTCTGGGCACCGTGGTGTGGACCATGCCGAATGATGGGACCAATTGTCGAGGAGCTTTCCAAGGAAAATTCCGGAAAACTCAAAGTCGTAAAGGTCAACATCGACGACAACACAAAAACTGCCGAGAGCTACAACATTCGCAGCATTCCGACTCTGTTCATCTTCAAGGATGGCAAGCTGGTTGATCAAATCGTCGGTGCAGTACCCAAAACCTCGCTTGCTTCAACGATCAGCAAGCACATTTAATTGATTGCCGGCGGCTACCATCACTAAGGCTTGGTCAAAGCCAATTGCAATCACGGCAATTGCTTCGTTGATTCCTGGGTAAAATTAGGAATGTGACGCCAGGAGGTTGCAGGCAGTCTAATGAAAGAATTGCTCTTGTCCTTTCTGTTCGCGCTCGTAGTCGGCAGCATTATTAATGGGCTCAGCCAACCGGCGCCGACTTTGGACTCATTGCCGGCTCAAAGCAGCACCGGCACGCTCAGCACCCCGGCCGAACCAGGCTCGGTCTCGCTGGTGACGGAAGCGACCGAAACATCGTTCGATGCCGATGTCTTGAAGGCTGATGGTCTTGTCTTGGTGGAATTCGGCGCAAAATGGTGCCAGCCCTGCAAAATGATGACTCCCATCTTGACCGATGTAGCCGGAGAGTACTCCGGCAAGCTGCGGGTGGTGAAAGTTGATGTCGATGAAAATAGAACGCTTTCAGAACAATACGCACAAGGCGGATTACCAACTTTCGTATTATTTGAAGGCGGCAAGACCAAGCACATGTTTGTCGGCTACACCGCCAAGCCTGAACTAGTCAAAATCATCAATTCCTATCTAAGCTAGAAACGCCTTTACGCGCAAAGCAAGCCCGATTGGAACCGAATTCTAGCGCAGCCAAGGATTCCGAGGAGGAATCCGCAGCGTAGCGTCTTGACGCGCGGAGGGCGAGCGTAGCGAGCCCGGAGCGCTTATATAGGGTAATCACTACCCGCCCACCCGGGTAACTCTGTTATCTTAATGCTTTCAGGGAAGATAAAATGTGGCTATGATTACAAGTGGGTGGGTTAATCCCGCGCCCGAAGACCATTTGGCTATCGACCCGGGGGAGCCGACATGAAAGAGATGATTTGCAGCTTCCTATTTGCCTTAGTTTTAAGCTGCCTGCTAAACAGTATTTATGACAACGGCCCGCCATTTCCATGGCCAGTGGGAGTAAATCAAGTGAAAGAAGCTCAGCTGGGTATGAAACGGGAGGAGGGCAACATCGGCGAAATGCAGTACGTCGATGGGGCCAGACCGGTGACCATCATGACTGCCGTGGACGATCAGGGCAACGGCCGCAACGTCGATATGCCGCTAGGCTCAAACAATTAACCGCTCTGGAGAACTGAGAAATATGAAACCGTGGGCAAAATGGACCCTTCTGATCGGCTGGACGCTGCTTCTACTGCTGACCGCCCAGATGTGGAATCCATTTACTTCCTTTCCTGCGCTTCTTAAGTATTCGGTCGTGTCGGTTATCTCCAGCGCGCTGTTTGGCGCGCTGGTCATCTTGATTCAGTACTATCTGCTTATTTCAATCATATTTCCGCTTCCACCAAGAGCCGACTCCAAAGCTCCGCAAAGCATCTGGAAGCGCATGTTTCCATTTCTGTTCAAAAAGCCTCCGATCAATCCCAAAGCTCCCAAGACTCTTGAAGAGCTAATCGGCAATGTTCAAGCCAAACAAGAGATCCGGGAAGTAATCGATATGATCGTGCATCCGGACAATTACTCGGCATCCGGCGCAGAAGTTCCGAAGGGAATGCTCTTCGTAGGACCACCGGGCGTCGGCAAAACACTCTTCGCACGGGCAATCGCCAATGAGATAGGCATTCCATTCTACGTAGTGGAAGCTTCAGGATTGAGCGGTCTGATTATGGGACTCGGCGTGCTCAAATTGAAAACGTTGTTTCGGAAACTACGAAAACACGAGCGGGCAATTTTATTCATAGACGAAATCGATTCAATCGGTGGGCGCAGAACCGGCGACAAAGGGTTCGGCGGACAAAGCGATATGAATATGACGCTCAATACCCTCCTGACGGAGATGGATGGCTTTTCAGGCAACAATGTTCTTGTGATTGGCGCCACCAATAATGATGGCATCCTGGATCCGGCTCTGATGCGTGCCGGTCGAATGGACAGGCGTATTTACTTCCAGCTTCCCGATCCCAACGATCGCAAAGAGCTCTTTCGCTATTACTTAAGCAAAATGCTCTGCGCCGAAGGAATAGACTACGAAGAGCTGGAAAAGATGACGGTCAACTTCTCGCCGGCCGAAATCGCCAATGTCGTAAACGAAGCTGCCTTAATCTGCCGCAGACCCGGTGGGCCAGGCAAAGTGACGATGGACACTATAGACCAGGCGCTGACCAGAATTGCCGTCGGACTAGAACGATCGATGGTGGGCTCCGGCGTTGAGCATGGCTCCGCTGACGCTTCGATTAGACTCGACGATGTGATCGGAATAGACGAAGTAAAGCAAGACATACTCGAAGTCATCGATTTCCTCAAACACGGAGACGAGCTCCGGAAAATCGGCGCCAGAATTCCCAAGGGAGTTCTATTGATTGGACCACCGGGTGTAGGAAAAACAATGCTTGCCAAAGCAATCGCCAATGAAGCAGGGGTGCCGTTCTATGCTTTGGCTGGGTCTTATTTCCAGAGTATGTGGGCCGGCGTCGGATCGGATCGCGTCAGAGCGCTCTACTCACAGGCCAGAAAGAGTCCCGCTGCAATAGTCTTCATTGATGAAATCGACGCGCTGGGCGCCACGCGCGGAGTTGATACCGGCGGCGGTGCAGTGCAGGATCACAACAAAACACTGAATCAATTCTTAACGGAGCTTGACGGAGTAGGAAGAAGCAACGTAATCACGATTGGCTCCACCAACATGGAAGCTCAACTGGATCCGGCCTTTATGCGTTCAGGACGCTTCGATCGCAAGTGCTACATCGGACTACCCGACGGGCCGGCACGCAAGAAAATCTTTCAAAAGTACTTGAAGGACATCAAATTAGCTTCAGAACCGGATCTCGATAAGCTCGGCAAACAAACCACCAATTTTTCCGGTGCCGATATCGCCGCTTGCGTCAACGAAGCAGCCATTCTTGCAGTCCGCAAGGGTAAACAGCACGTCGAAGAGTGCGACCTCGAAGATGCGGTAGATCGCATCTCGGTAACAGCCGGACACAAGCTAAACACCGAAGGAATGAACTTATCTCGCGTTGCCGATATCAGCGTAAGACTCTCCGATATCAAGGGAATGGAAGAAGCCAAGGCGGAAGCTGCCGAGGTCGTCGCGCTGCTGCAACACGCCGACAACGTGCGTGACATGGGGCTCAAGGCACCGAAGGGAATTCTGCTAGTTGGCCCGCCCGGAACCGGCAAGACAATGCTGGCTAAAGCAATCGCCAATGAGGCAGGCGTACCTTTCTACGCTGTGTCAGGCGGTGACTTTCAATCTAAATGGGCGGGCGTCGGAGCGACCAGAGTCCGAGCGGTATACGAGCAGGCTCGACGCAGCGGCAAACCGGCAATTGTCTTCATAGACGAGATCGACGCGATCGGAGCCAAGCGCGGTGTTGATTACGGTGGCGGCGCTGTCCAGGACTCCAACAAAACACTCAATCAATTGCTGGTCGAATTGGATGGCTTCGGTAAACATAAGGTGCTCACGATCGGGGCCTCGAACCATCCGGATCTCTTGGATCCGGCTTTGTTGCGTCCAGGCCGATTCGATCGACGCATAGAGATCAAACTGCCGAATCTTGAAGGTCGCGAAGCGATCCTCAAGCATTACTTGAACGAACTCAAGCTGGACGATAACTTGAATGTGCTCGATATCGCGCGCATGACCGTGTTCAAGAGCGGCGCCGATCTGGCCAATATCGTAAACGAAGCCGGGTTGATTGCAATTCGAGAAGGTCGAACTGATCTGGTGCAAAGCGATCTCATCCAGGCGATTCAGCGCGTCAGCTTCGGCATGTCCTACAGCCGCAACGTTCTCAAAGACGAGCTGCTGGCAATCGCTTATCACGAGGCCGGGCATACATTAGTGTGTTACTTCAGAGATCAGCGCCAGAAACTGCAGGTAGTCACGATCGTGCCGTCCGGTTACGCACTGGGCTACATGTGGGGCGTGGAAAAGGAAGACTATCAACGAAAGAGTCGCAATGATTATCTGGTCGACATTGAAATCTCGCTCGGCAGCTATGCCGCTGAAGAACTGATCTTAGAAGACACTTGCTCGGGAGTCTCAGGCGATCTGCAGCATGCTGCGCACACCGCCAGACGAATGGTGCGCGAGTTTGGAATGGGGCGGTTCAAACTGAATGTCGACGTCGGATTCGGCGCTGAAAACCAGGGGCCATCTCAACAAACAGAGCGCGAAATCGAGCAAGAGATTACTCAAATTGTCGACAAATGTCTGGACAATGCGAGAGCTCTCGTCAAGGCCAAGCGTCAAGAGCTCGATCGGTTAGCACATCTGCTCATGGAGAAGGAGACGCTTTATTATCCCGATATCGCAGCCTGCCTCGAACCACAACGCTCGCTCATCGACATCGAACGAGAGATGCTTCAGATGTCGGAGCGAAGGCTGGTCGGAAAGCCGCCGGTAATCAATCTTGGCGCCATTACTAGTGGTGCCAAGGGCGCAAGCGGCAGCAGTACGCCAGCTGGCAGCGGACCTTCAGCTTCAGGACTGCCCGACAACGCAGCAAACAATCAGCTGCCCCCGCCGGCGTAAGGGAACAAGCAATGTCACGCAAACTTGTGTGTGGGGCGGCTCTCCTAGCCGCCCGGCTACAGGTTTTAGAACATAGCGCTATGGAAACTAGCAAAGGGCGGCTGCTAGAGCCGCCCCAGATTTCCTAGCTGTCCGGGCTAAACACTTACCTGCCGACCAGCAGCTAGCCG
>CAZSNX010000262.1:0-6574 GCA_964607945.1 uncultured Candidatus Obscuribacterales bacterium | reverse complement strand
GCAGATTGAAAGCAAAGCTAAACCAGACTCTATCAAGGGATCGTCTTTGTCTATGAAGCCAGCGGCAACAGCAGTGCAAGCTACTGTTTAGGTCATCGGCTTGTCTTTATACAGCCATCGCACGACTTCTAGCTAACGACGATGCGCTCAATTCCTTGATTTGATTTGCCAGGTCGGCAGCAGCCTGCGGTTTTCCCAAAGCACGAATCGCCTTTCTCATCGTGGTGACTCGCTCCTCATTGACGACCAGCTCAAGAATCGTGTCTCGCAGCGACTGCCCTGTAAGCTTGTTTTGAAGCAGCATTACAGCTGCACCTTTCGAGGCAACAAAGCGAGCGTTATGTGTTTGATGATCCGCAGCGGCGAAAGGATAAGGAACGAACAAAGCCGGCGTTCCGGTGACCGCTAACTCAGCGACCGTCATGGCGCCGGCGCGGCAAATGGCTAAGTCGCAAACAGAGTAAGCCATCGCAAGATCATCGAAGTAAGCTCGCAAGAAATAACGAGGATTATTCAAGACTTCTTTGTCCAATCTCTCTCTGAAATGTTGGACGTTCTTCTCTCCGGCCTGATGAATGATCTGAATATGCGGATCAAACTCGAGAAGTGATGGAAGCGCATCCATCAATGCTTCATTGATAGCTTGCGCCCCCTGCGAACCGCCTGTGACTAAAATGGTCTTCAACCCTTGATTCAATCCCAGAACAGCACAAGCCGCATCACGAGCCATTGGACTGACGAAGCTCTTCCGCACTGGATTGCCGTTGACTATCAGCTTTCCCCGTGCCGGCTTAAGCCGCTCGGAGGCACCCTCCATGCCCAGCGATACCAAATCCGCGCCACTCGAAAATAATCGGTTGACTAGACCGGGATGAGCATCAGGCTCGTGAACAGCCGTAGGTACGCCAGCCATGCGCGCTGCTGCAAGTGGAGGAGCAGCGGCATATCCGCCAGTACCCAGCACCACAGTCGGGCGAAACTGCTGAATGATGCTCTTCGCTTCTAGGATTGCACGCGCCAATTCGAACGGCCACTCAAGCAATTGCATCGAAAGTTTTCTTGGCATGCCGGACACCCTCACGCCCTTAAACTGCAATTTTTGTTCGGTGGCAAGCTTTTGCTCCAGATGTCCGCCAGCGCCGACAAAGAGAATCGCCTCCACTTCCGGATCGTCCTGCAGATGCTCAGCCACAGCCAGCGCAGGATAAATATGTCCACCTGTTCCGCCGCCTGTAAGAATAATACGATGCCGTGCCATCAGCGCACCTGCCTTTCATCAGGTTGCTCGTAGTCATCCTCCTCTTCCATGGTGCCGCGATCGCGCGATACGGAAAGAAGAATGCCAACCATACCAAGTGTGATAACAAGCGAGCTTCCGCCGTAGCTGATGAACGGGAGCGTGATGCCGGTGACAGGAAGCAGTCCGGTGGTCACCATAATATTGACGAGCGCCTGCAAACAGATCGAGCTGGTAATGCCAATCGCCAACAGGCGTCCAAACAGCGTTCTGGCTTGCAAGGCCGTTCTAAACCCATAGTAGCCGAACAGCGTAAACAAACAAAGCAGAACCAAGCAGCCAAGCATGCCGAACTCTTCGGCGATCACAGCAAAAATGAAATCAGCATGCTGAACCGGCAGATAGTACAGTTTCTGCAAAGATCTTCCGAATCCGCAGCCCCAGAGTCCGCCCGAACCAATCGCCAGGAGCGACTGAATGATATTCCAGCCCTCCTTTTGAGGGGAGTTATAGGGATTGAGCCAGCTGTGAATACGAGCCATCTGATACGGCGTCTTAGTGATATGGTGCCAAACAAGCCAGGCACCACCGGTAAGCGAGCCGAAGATAAGCAAAGAGTTGGTACCGCTCACATACAAAAGTGACATGAGTGCACCCATGATCATGAGAGCAGTACCGAGGTCAGGCTGTTTTACTACAATCCCGGCGACGATCATCGTGACCACGATGCGCGACAACACCTGTCTGTGCCACCAGAAATACTTGGACAATCCAGATGCCATTAAAAGGATTAAACTTACTTTAGCGAACTCTGACGGTTGAAACTGCAGAGGACCGATCGCCAGCCAGCGGCTCGACCCCATCGTGGTGATTGACAGCCCTGGTACCATCGTCAACAACACCAGACCCATCGAAGAAAGTGCGAGCGGCCAGGCCCATTTCCGTAAACGCCGATAGTCGAGCCGACTCAGCCAGAACATTACGAACAATCCGATTACGCAAGCAATCGCCTGGCGCCTCAAGAATGCGGTCGAGTCCTGATAGCTCTGCAGCGCTTCCGGTGCCGAGGCACTATAGACGGCCATCAGCCCGAAGCAAACGAGCGTGAGTGTAAGGCTGATGATGGCGCGATTAGCCAGCCCACGGAACTCGGTTCCAGGAGCTGCCGTTTGACTCGACGCCTGGCCCTTAGGCTGACGGCGCAAGCCTCTTGAGTCTTGCGTGGACAAGATCTTTGAAGACACGCCCCCGATCCTCGTAGTCCTTGAACATATCGAAGCTGGCGCATGCCGGCGACAAAAGCACCGGGCCTAGCTTCAGCCGGCCACCCAACTCGACTGCCTCCTCCATAGAGCCGGCGCGATGAATCTGCTCGAATCCAATTTGCCTTAAAGCTTGCTCAAATCTGTCGGCAGCCTCGCCGATCAAGATTGTCGCAGCGGCATGACGGTTTACTGAACTTACGAAATCTGCAAGCTCTGTTCCCTTATCGCGCCCGCCGGCGATCAAGACCACTTTACCGGTGGCAAAGGCTTCCAAAGCCTTGATCGCCGATGCAGTGTTAGTCGCCTTCGAGTCGTTGAAATATGGCACACCATCGACAGTGGCGACGTACTCAAGCCGGTGTTCGAGCGCTTTGAAATCTTTGAGGTAGGACTCAATTTCGCTTGATTGAAGGTCGAGCAATGCGCCGACCGAAATTGCCGCCAGGGCGTTTTCCAGATTGTGCCGGCCGATGATCTGCAGCTCTTCTTTTGCGCAAACGATTGAAGTTCGCCCATAAATCCGGTAGGAAAGGAATTCATGCTTCATGAATGCACCTTGCACCGCATTGTCCAGATCAGTACTTACCGAAAATGGAAAGATTTCCGCGCGAGTACTGACACTGGCTACCGTAGAATCGTCATGATTCAACACGGCGTACTGATCTGGCTTCTGATTAGCAAACAACCTTTCTTTCGCCTTCACGTAGCTGTCGAGGTCTCCGTGCCAATCAAGATGGTCTGGCGTAAGATTCAGCCACACGGCAATTTTCGGCGCAAATGTCGAGCAGTAGGTCAGTTGAAATGAGCTTACCTCAACGACCAAGAAGTCCGGTTTCTTACCTAGCTGATCCAGAATGGGCACACCGAAATTGCCGCAGGCCGGTGCTACCCGCCCGGCTTTAGTCAGCATGTGACTGATCAGCGCGCAGGTGGTCGACTTTCCGTTTGTTCCAGTAACAGCGATTATCGGTGTCGTAGTTTCGCGATAGGCGAGCTCTACATCGCAAATCACTTCTTTCCCTAGCGCATAAGCCCTTTGAATGACTTCCGATGTTGGCTTTATGCCAGGGCTGACGATCACTAAGTCAGCATTGGAGATCGCCTGGTCGGAATGACCGCCCAGCTCCACCTGAACTCCTGACGCTTGCAGCTCCTCAATCTTTTGCTCGTTGCCTGCACCACTTGCGCTTTCAGACAAAAGCACCGTGGCGCCTCGTTCGGACAGGTATGCGGCAGCGGAGGCGCCACTCCGCCCTAAACCCAGTACCGTAACTCGCTTATTTGCCCAGTCAGCCACAGCGGTATTGTAACAGGTGACTTGTCAAGTTTATCTTGGGTATTTTTGTTGTTTCTCTTTTTGCTCGAGCTTGTAGGCCTTCTCTTCCAGCTTCGCAATGCGCTTGTTCAGCTTCTCTAGCTCCTTTGGCGGAATGTTTGGTGAAAGAGAAATAAAAGCTTTATATTGAGTGATCGATTCATGAAGCTCACCGGAGGTGAGCGGGCTCATTTTTTCCAAAGTCTGTGCCAGGCCCATGTGTGCATCCGGCACTACCGGATTACCATAAATTGCCGCGTGATATTTATCGACGGCGCTGGCCAGCTGCTTCTTCCTGGCCAGATCATCGGCCATAGTGAGATCTTGCCGGGCAACTTCCTTTGCCTTTACGACTTGGTCCAAACCGCGTTTAGATCTATCAGCTCCGCCTGGTGCCATCGCGCCCTTTTTGTAAGCAGCCTCTGCCGTATTGAGATCTTTGATCATCAAAGCAAGATCACCGACAGCAAGTATCTGTTTGGTATCTGTCGCGCTGCTTAGAACACCGGTCATCTGATCGCTGGCTTCCTTGAATTTGTTTTGAGCCAAGAGCGCTTCAGCATATGCAATGCGCTCACCATCGGTCTTGGGGGTTCCGATTTGAGCGAGATCGACCGTCTGCCCGGACAGAGCCCTAAGCTTAGCTTCGGCCAATCGAAGCTCCATATCATTAGGATTCATTTTGATTGCTTGCTGCAGCTGTTGATCGGCCTTTTCCCATTCATTAGACATTGAGAACGCACCGGTTGCTTCTTTCTGCGCCTTCAGATAATAGCAACGAGTCAGACCCTTGGCTGCATCAGCGTTTTGCGGAGTAGTGCTCAAAACAGCTTGATATTCTTTCAAGGCATCGTCAAGTTTCTCAAGCTTCAAACTTTGATCGGCGATTGCCATATGGAGTACGGAATTGTCCGGCATGATTTCGAGGCCGGAGCGCAACTCCGAAATGGAAAGCTCGAGATCTCCGCGATTAGCACGAATATCTGCGATCTTTAGATATGGAGCGGCATTTTCCGGTTTAATCCGAATCGACTCTTGCAGTTCCTTCACAGCTGCAACCGTGTTGCCTTGCGCGGCATAGGCTTCCCCAAGCGCCTGATGAACCGGAGCGCTGTTGGGATACTGATACAAGGAGGTGTTCAGCTCCTTAATCGCTTCGTCGATTCTGCCTTGCTGGAGATTGACCTGACCCATGCCGTAATGTGCCGTCGAGTTACCTGAGTTGATTGAGATAGCCTTCTTGAAATTGTCGGCAGCTTCAGACAGGCTGTTCTGATTGAGCTTGATCAAACCGAGTTGTCCGAAGGCTTCGGAATACTGAGGATCGTTTACGGTTGCTTCTTTGAACTCGTTGGCAGCGTCGTCCGGACGACCCTGCTCCTTGTAGACCATTCCCAAATTGAAATGTGCTTCCGGCATAGTCGGGTCTGTGCTCAAGGCATCTTTGGCCTCTGATTCAGCCTGCTTCAAAATCGATTCACGATTTTTCTGTACAGTTAAAGAAGAGGATTGCAGACGATTGAGCAAGCACATCGCCTTGCCGCTGTGGGCCATTGCATTTCTAGGATCCAGTTCAAGCGCCTTATCGAACTGTTCCATCGCACCATCGAGCTTGAATTGTTTTCCAAGTGCCATACCGAGCCCGGCTATCGCCGGTACGTTCTTCGTGTTTCGATTGATCGCCTGACGATAGAGATCGGCAGCATCAGCGTACTTAGCTTTGAGCATAAGCTCGTCGGCCATCATGACGTCACGCTCGATCTTGGCCTTGATAAGCTTCTTGCTTTTTGCGGCGATGAATGAATTGTCCGCTGCCGTTGTCGGAACGGCGCCGACAAGGTTGATGGCGCTCGACAAAGCCAGCATGGCAACAGATAAATGGATAGTTGATTTCATTTGACTCATCCCTGGTGATATCCGATTTCAAGGCATCCTGCATCTATATAAATAGGATGCGATGTCGATGAAATTCCGCATCAGCATAGCAGCCAGAATTCTAAACCGGTGACGCTATCATATTTACTTACGCGAATCACATGTTAACAGACCGGCCGTTCACGAGTCGGTCCAGCAATGTCAAGATCGCAAGGAGGTTCAAGCAGTGTACGGGCATTCGAAATGGGCCAACATCAAACGGCAAAAGGCGGTTGTCGACGCCAAGAAAGGAGCTGTCTACGCGAAGATGTCGCGCGAAATCATCGTAGCAGCCAAGCTTGGCGGAGCGGATCCCAACGGGAACTTTAGATTGCGTCAGGCGATCGATCGCGCCAAAGCGGAAGGTGTGCCCAACGACAATATCCAGCGTGCAATCGAAAAAGGGGCTGGAGCAGGAGGCTCGGACAACCTTGAAGAACTGACTTACGAAGGGTATGGGCCCGGTGGTGTAGCAATTATGGCGCGTTGCGCGACGGACAATCGCAATCGCACTGCCGGTGACTTGCGCAGTTACTTTGCAAAGTATGGCGGGAATATGGGTGAGACCGGATGTGTCGGTTGGATGTTCAAGGAACGCGCCGAGATCTCAATTGCTCGCTCCCCGTCAGTCAATGAAGACGATCTCCTGCTGGCGGCTGTCGATGCCGGTGCAGACGATCTCGACACCTCCGAAGAGGAGAGTGTCACTGTTGTCTGCCAGCCGAATGGCTTGGAAGCAATTCGAGACGCACTCATCAAAGCCGGATACGAAGTTATCTCCGCCGATGTCACTATGGCGCCTTTGTCTACTGTAGCGGTAACCGAACTCGATCAGGCGAAGCA
>CAZSNX010000261.1:0-6584 GCA_964607945.1 uncultured Candidatus Obscuribacterales bacterium | reverse complement strand
CTTCCCAAGATATTCTCATTTGAATCTCTCCTATAAAATCAAGCACCAGTGTCGAGGAGCTAGTTGCGCTGTTCCTCACTCCCAATTAATTCGCGCTTGAGCGTGGCAAACTTGTGGCTGAGAATTATTCCCGCTAAACAGCTGGAAAAGCTACGAAGTCACTCTGAAATGCGATTTTTGTTGTTTATGCAATCAACATTTTTGGTGTACTGGTCGAACCAGACTCGCAATGCAACACCGCAAAACAACAGAAATCCAGCCAAAAGCACCTTCCTGATCGAATCCGCATTGTCAGGTACTTCTAAGAAACTAGTTTGCGGATGGATAGGATTAGCAAACACAGCAACCTTCTTGCCTACAGCATATTTGCTTGCCATCTCTTTCCAAAGATAGTCCTCGTTGTGCCCGAACCGAACAAAATCGCTCTTGAGTAATCTGTTGTCAACCACGAATTGATATTCCAGTTTGCCTAAATCTCTTTCCGGATCTCCTCGATCTGTCTTCTTTAGTTCTAGAATTGTCCCGGGGAAAGTCGGCCAACTCCTCACTGATTCTTTCCTGTAAAACTCGAATGCAGCCATACCCGCAAGAGATAGAGCTGAAATTACGAAGCAGCATGAAAAAATGCAGATTGGAATAAACGACCCACATCTGTTACGCGCAAAGATAGCAACGCTGCCATGCAGAATATCGTCCTTATACTTCCCAGCTGCATAGACCTTATCCAACCGGCAGTACCAGTCCAGATAGTTCCGCACTACTGAAATCGACACCAATAGCACAATCATTATGCAGATTAAGAAGACAGCTAAATCCATTGTCCTATCGGCATCAGCTTCCTTAAATGGCACGGTATTGGCACCTTGCCAGCCTATAGTATTTTAATTCGTATCATAGCTCAGTTACCGTTGGCACATCATCAGAAGGGCGCGAACAAACGACTCTGCCTCCGACCTCTTTGGAATAGGTTGCTAGTCCTAACGTAGGCTACATGCGCGAGTCAGGTAGATTTTCATACCATCAGAGGGTACATATGATTACGGGTTCGCTTTTGCCTATTCTAATTGGTGGGGAAGACGATGAGAAACACGGCACTTTTATTAATTGCGGCAATGAGTTTCGCAAGTGGGTTTCTTCTTGTGGTAGACAATGTGTCTGCCCAGGAAGTTAGACGCTCCAAGGAGGGCGAAAACTGGAACAAATGGGCGATGAAACATCAAAAATGGATTGATGAGCATCCGAAGAAGGCTGAGTTCTATCAAAATCATCCTGACGCTGCCCAGAGATTTATCAACAACTGGAACAGAAACCACGGCAAGTAACAGCCACCAACCGGTTTGTTGGAATCAAATGCTGACTTAACAAAGGATTGCGGTCCAAGAAGAATACCGGTAGTGAAGCGCCGGTGACATACTTCTACGGCGGCATTCATAACCAAACTGCTGTGCTATTCTTTGAAAGACAGTGCTGGCGTTCGAGAGAGACCGCTTGAGGAAATCAGCAATTCTTGAGAATGGTTCAAAGCGAAGGAACTTGAGGCGAGCTCTCTTAGCCTGCTTACTGCTGCTATTAACCATCACCCCGATCTCAGCCGATCCAACTACAGATAAACCGGTGCCCGACTGGAACGCTTTGCTCGAACAGGGCAGCGCCTTGCGAAAACAATCAAAGTTTTCAGAAGCACAAGAAAGCCTCCAGGCAGCGCTCAGCGCCATCGATACCGACAACACAGTCGATGAACTAGACCCAAGAAAGGTTCTAGTATTGGCACCGTTGGCTGAGCTGTTGGTAAAACAATCGAAATATCGTGAAGCAGAAGAGCTATATAGAAGAGCCTTATCGATTTGCGAAACGACCTATGGTTCCGAGGATCTCAATGTTGCGACAATTCTTGCGCATCTTGCTTCGATTTGCGCGCACCAACGCCGATACGCAGAAGCTGAGCCATTCTTCACTCGGGCAATTGCAATATCGAAAAAAAACCTGAGTGCTGACGACCCCAACCTCGCAAGATTGTATATCGAGCTTGGAACACTGTACTTCAAGCAACGGAAATCAGTTGAGTCGAAGGAACTGTTCAAACAAGCTCAAATCATCTTTGAAAAGGCCTATGGTCAAGAAGATAAGACAGTAGCCGAAGCATTAGCATTTCAATCACTAGTTTTACGACAACAACACAATAATGCCGACGCCGAGCGACTTCTAAAGCGTGCACTCATAATCCACGAAAAGCAGCTCGCAGGAGACAGCACAGAACTCGCAACAACACTTGATGCACTTGGTTCAGTCTATTTAAGCCAAGGCAAGTATGCTGATGCGGCTCCGCTCATGGAACGCGCATTAAAGATTTACGAGAAGAGCCACGGGAAGCAAAGCGCGAAAGTCGCCAATTGTTTGGAAGGACGCGCAGTTCTCTATCTGAGCACTGGAGACTATGAAAAGTGTGAGGCAGATGCAAAACGTGCTCTGGAAATTGTAGAAAGTCTTTCTGGTGCCAAAAGCACAGACACTTTAGACAGCCTACGTATACTTGCCACTCTCTACCTCGTGCAAAAGAAGTACGCCGAGAGCGCGACTCTATTTGAACGGATGTTGACGCTTCAATCGAAAACCGCCGGTCAGCCTCCCGAACAGATTGCATACACCATGAATAAGCTGGCAAGCATTTATAGCGAACAAGGAGACTACGCAAAATCCGAACATCTGTACAAGACCCTGCTGGCTAAAGACAGGCTCGCATACTCTGAAAACAGTCCGGTTGTTGCTAGCGACCTGGATGGACTCGTCAAAGTACTCAATCAACAAGGAAAGAAGGACGAGGCTAATAAGTGCCAGGAGGAATCCTCAAGAATCAAGAAACTATTGCCAGGTTCAGCAAGACTGGCAAAGTCCATTCAGTCCATCAAAATCGGTTCGGCCAAATCTAAACTACAACGCCCATTTCGAGACAAATGGGCAGTCATAATCGGTATTAGCAACTTCGAAGACCCCAGACTAAACTTACAGTATGCGGCCAAAGATGCCAGAGACTTGCGAAACTTCCTGGTAAACGAAGGCAGTTTTAAATCAGATCACGTGAAACTATTGATTGACTCGGAAGCTACTCGCGACAATATCATCAGCACGCTCGGCCCGAAATGGCTGGGCTCGCGAGCTGGTCGAGACGACCTGGTACTGGTCTATATGTCAAGCCACGGCAGCTCAGCTACAAAAGAAGCTAGAGATACAAACTTTCTGGCAGCATATGACACTAACGAGCACAATCTCATTTTAGCGGGAATTCCTATGCAATGGCTGATAGCCGGCATCTCAAACATCGTCCCGAGCGATCGAATAATTTTCATCCTGGATGTTTGTCACGCAGCTGCTGTACAGTTGACCGATCAACAATTGTCATCAGGAATGCCGGAAAGCATGCAGGCTGACTCTGAAAAAGGTCTTGGGCGCAACCAACCGGGCACAACGTCCTCGATGAAAACAACCAGTGAATTCAATGTTGACGACCTTGTATTGGGAAAGGGGCAAATCTTGGTTGCCTCTAGCGATGCGAATCAATCGTCATATGAATCGAAAAACTGCAAGAATGGTGTTTTCACTTACCGTCTGATCGAAGGGCTGAGGCTAAATGGACCAAAGACAACCTTGGGCGAAGCCTGCAACTATATGAAGGAAAGAGTTGAAGATGAAGTTCTGCGAGACAGGGGAAAGTTACAAACTCCAATCATAGTGCAAAACTGGTACGGCGCTGACCCCCAAGTGAGTACACCAATCCAAGACCATTCCTTGCCGTCTCACCAGTCTCAACGCCGGCCATGCTCTGGTCATAGAACCCCGCCTCGAGTTAAAACGTCCCGTTAGCTGCTCCGGGGAAAAGCTCACTGCAAGAAAAGGAGGGCAGTCCCCAATTAGTTTCGAAATTGTCCCAAAAATGTCCCGACGCATCTGTTAGTTTCGCTATCCACTCAGAGAAGCGAACAATTGACTTCCGGACCAGCTTTTCACTAAGCCTTCGCAATTGATTTAGACTGATTTCCAAATTCCAGTCGCACTTTGAATTGATCGTCTAGAACAAGATACGCATCATAAGTTCCACTGCCGCTCTTCTTCTGAAATCCAGTAATCAAGTCGGTTTTTTTCTTTTCAAGCAAAGCCTTAATCTGCTCGTCGCTCAACTCTTTGCCATACTGCACACGCCATATGAAAAGCGTACAACCCTCTTTCCACCTGGAACAGCCTACACCTTTCGAATTCGTACGAACAAAGCCGTCCTTGCACTGTGGACATCCACCGAAATTCACATCGTTTCCACCGCTAAACACCGGACGCACCTTGAAATCATCATTTAGAGCGAGCTGTGCATCATAGGTCCCTTTGCCGTCTTTCTTCTTGAATCCTTTTATGACCTTGGTGATTTTATTTTCAATCAAGTCTTTGATGTGTGTATCTTTCAGCTCCTTGCCATACTGTTCTCGCCAAATGGAAAAGGTACACCCCTCTCTCCAGCGAGTACAGCCTGCACCCTTCGGAGTAAAACGGACAGATCCGACCGAACACTTCGGGCATGCTCCTATGTCACCCTCACGCGGAATACGCGTCGTAGCCGATTCACCGGTAACAGACGGAAGCACCGCGCGAACAAACACAGCTATATCACTCTCAAATGTAGCAAGGTCCAGCGCGCCATCCTGCATATCAGCCAATCGTTGCTCCCAAGATGCAGTCAGTTTCACGTCCTTCAAATCAGTGTGTACTTGATCGATAACGGCAACGCCTTTCTCGGTGGCAACGAGCGCGCTCTTTTTTCTCTCTATGTAACCTGATTGCAACAAGCGTTCGATGATCGCTGCCCGAGTGGCCGGCGTTCCTAATCCACGCTGTTTCATATAAGCAGCCAGATCTTCATCGTCCAATTCCTGACCGGCATTCTTCATCGCCGTAAGAAGAGTCGCATCATCGTATGGCTTAGGTGCGCTCGTCTTCTTCTCCTTGAGTTCGGCTTTCTGCTTGTCGAGCTGCTGCCCGTCGGAAAGTGGTGGCAACTTCTGAGATTCTTCCGCCGAGTCCTTTTGCTTGTCCTTTGATTTCCTTGCCGCATCAGACTTGGGTTCGATTATCGTCCAGCCCGGTTCTTTGACAACTACACCGCGCGCTCGAAAGGAATGATCGCCGATCTTTATAATGGCTGTTGTTTCGTCTCGCACCTCAGCCGGCAGAAAGATACTGAGGAATCGCAATGACACCAGTTGATAAATATTGCGCTGCTTTTCCGGCAATGTCGAAGGGCAGGCCTTATGTGTCGGAATAATTGCATGGTGGTCCGTCAATTTATTGTCGTCAAGATAATTCTTCGTGAGATACGGACGCAAGATATCCGCGGTTATCTTACCGGCGACAATTGAAGCGGCTGCAAGTGCCGTGCGAGCAACGTCGGGTGTAGTGGGAGCCTTGACAGCAGCATTGACTATACCCGGCAACTCGTCAACCATATCATTGGACAGATGGCGCGATTCGGTACGAGGATAAGATATCAGCTTGTGCTCCTCATACAGATTTTGAGCTATATCCAGTGTTTCTTTGGCGGTGTATCCAAATCGCTTGTTTGCGTCCTTCTGCAATGTAAGCAAGTCGTAGAGAGCAGGAGGTCTGGTGCGTTTTTCAGCCGTAACAACCGAAATTACAGTACCAGTAGGATTGGGAGTAATCGAATTGAGAATTTCTTGCGCCTGAGTTTTATCTTGAAGCCGAGTTTGCGGCTCCTCGCCAGGAGTAATGTATCTTGCTACAAATCCTGGCGCGAAAGTCACCAAGATTTCATAGAAGTTTGAAGACTTGAAACTGTCAATCGCCTTCTGTCTCTCTACAATCAAGGCAAGAGTGGGAGTCTGCACTCTACCGATAGTACAGAGTTGACGGTTCATCGTCGTATAAGCTCTTGTGAAATTGAGCCCGACAACCCAGTCAGCTTGAGCTCGCGCTGCGGCGGATCTTGCTAGATTATCGAACTCAGACATTGGTCGAAGTTTGGACAACCCATCACTAATCGCTTGAGCAGTCAACGAACTGATCCACAATCTCTCTACCGGCTTTGTGCAGCCGGAATAGTTATAGATCAGCCGGAAAATATGTTCACCTTCTCTGCCGGCGTCAGTCGCGCAAATGATCGCAGTTGTCTCACTATCGAGAAAAAGCTTCTTAATTAGACTGTATTGCTCAGCAGCCTTTTCTACGACCGTATACTTCCACTGCGTCGGAATCATCGGAAGTTGCTCAATTCGCCAGGGCTTCCCCCACGACGGGTTCATCTCCTCCGGCTCAGAAAACGTAATCAGATGTCCGAACGCATATGTAACCAGGTAACCATTTCCCCGAAAATATCCGTTCTTCCTTTCGGCTGCACCAACAACCGCGGCAATATCCTTCGCCACGGAAGGCTTCTCGGCCAGAATCACTTTCACTCTTTGGAGTTCCTGAGTAGGTCGACGATCCGATTGATCTTAGCATCCACTTGACACTGTCCGCTCCTGAAACCACTAACGAGGAATCAGGCCAATCGATTCAATCTTACGAACTTCATCGTCGCTAAG
>CAZSNX010000260.1:0-6601 GCA_964607945.1 uncultured Candidatus Obscuribacterales bacterium | reverse complement strand
GGTAATTGATTACGAATCTGCAAGTTGCCATCAGGCTTGACAGCAATTTCTACAATGCCACGATAGTAGCGTTTTGACATCCCGGCGTGATGGCGCAGCGCTAGTCCTTGCCTGGACAATCCGGACAGCACAAATCGCTTCGATAAGAGAGCTTGATCCCGCGCCGACGCTCTCACCGGCCGGAGAACAAGCTGTCCTCTCTCCACGGTCAGTTCGGACAGCCCTTCCGGCCAACCACGCTTGTAGGGAACCTGAACCTCAAATGGTCCTTCTAGAAATATTCTCTTTGCCGGCGGAAATGCCTCGAACAGATTGACGGATACAACTTTGGGTTGCGCACCGGCAGCAGTGCACAGCCAAGTACCGGCAGCAGCGTAAAGCAAAAGGGCCAGGACCAAACTACGCCCAACTGTAACCGCTCTCGTTTTTAGGGTGCTTTCAGGAACTGCTCTTCCCATCCTTGGAGGCCGTGGACTTTTCCTTGACCACTTCGACATCCACAGTGATAGCGACAACTTCGCCGATCACGACTCCACCTGTTTCCAGTGCGGCGTTGTAACTCAGCCCGAAGTCCTTGCGGTTAATCTTCGTAGTCGCTGTCGCGCCAAGCCGTTCGACCCCACGGGGATCCTTGATCGGTTTGCCCAGTCCATCGACATCAAGTGTCACATCTTTTGTTACGCCATGGAGAGTCAAGCTGCCGGTCATTTTGTACTTGCCTTGCCCGACCCGAGTGATTTTTTTCGAGACGAACTTGATTGACGGAAACTTTGCCACATCAAAAAAGTCTGCGCCTTTGAGGTGCTCGTCCCGCTTCGGCTCTCGCGTATTGATCGAGTTGACGTCAATGGTGGCATCTACTTTAGCCTTGGTGGGATCCTTTCCGTCAAATGCTACCGTGCCGGTCGTGCTGGCGAATTCACCGCGTACATTCGAGATCATCATGTGCCTTACGGAAAACTGTGCGCTCGTATGGGCGGTATCAATTTTCCACCCGCCGCTTTGAGCAAAAGCTGGAGTTGCCAATAAAACCGTTACCACTAGCGAATTCAAAATCCGAAGCATTTGCGCCTCCTGAATCAGACGATTGTAACTGCCGATGCTCAGAGAATTTACCACAGTGGCGTCTTGTCGATCGGCCCGAATCAACACAAATTCAAAGTGAAGCGAACCCGAAGAGCACCGCTAGCACCCTCCGGGTTCGCCTACTTCTAGCAGCAGCTGGAGCCCTTTGTAGTCGAACAACTGCTCGCGCTTTGGCTTGCCTTATCCTCAAGCGGAAAGTCTTTGGCCTTCCATTCGTCGAATCCGCCCACTAGCTCCTTGACGTTGAAGCCGTTCTTCGCCAGCAACAATGCGGCTCGGGTGGCGAGGCTACAGAGAAGATCGTAACAGTAGACCACTGTTGGAATCTCCTTGCTCAGCTTGCTCAAATGTTTTTCAAGATCTTCATAGAGGATGTTTTGGGCGCCCGGAATATGCGCCTTGGCATAAAGCTCCGGTGTCCGCAGATCGATCACTTGAACAGGCTGCTTATCTTGCAGCTGCTTGTTTAAACTAAACGGGCCCCATTCGAATTGGAGCTTGTCTTCAAAATGTTGAACGGCTCTAAGCGCGTCCTTGCTCAATGTTTCAGTAGCCATAACTCGTCTCCTGTTTTCAACACAAATCGTGATTTAAAATCACCTGCAACGATCGTAGATCTCGCCAGTATCAAATTACAAGTAGGCACCCGGAAGTACTGTAGTATCCAACTGAATACCGCACCCAAAAGCCAAGCTTACCTGACTGACAGACGACTCTTTATCTCACTGACAATCGCGTCCAGTCTCTGTGTGGCATCTATCTGAATCGCTGAACGAGGCTCCTCAAGCGCATCGAACTGACTGCGCAGAAGCTCCTTACCCATAAAATGGTTGCTGCGACTGACTACCCTTTGTTCGACCGACTTGAAATCCGCCTTCAAGTAGACGAATTGAATTTGTTGTGGCGCCAGATTCCTCAACGACTCACGAAAGGATGACTTCAAAGCGGAGCAAGCCAGAACGACATTCTTACCTTCAGCAACCCATTCAGCGCCGGCCTGCTCCAAGGAATGCAACCAGGGTGCCCGATCCGAATCATCAAGTGGAATGCCGCTGGTCATTTTAGCTACATTAGACGGCGGATGATAATTGTCTGCATCGGCGAACTGAAAACCGAGAACATCCGCTAGTTTGATTCCGACTGTAGTCTTTCCGACACCGGAAACTCCCATTAATACGACAATCATCTTGACCGCATTCTCGTCTCGCTCACCTACAGACCGCATCAATCCTGGATCTTATTAGCATTTTGATAAGAAAGCGATCCATGTATAGACATATCGAGTAAATATTGCGAAAATCTTAGACAATCTGGAAATCTTCTAGTAGAAGCCACTGCAAAATCGCCAGACAACGATTTTGAGAGGCTGTTAACGTATCAGCCGTGTCTACGACCTGAACGAGCTGAATCGCATGAGAAAAGGAGTTGGACGATGTGGGAAGAAGTGATGGAACGCGCTACCGGACGCTGGGGCTTAATCGCCGTAGTACT
Organism: uncultured Candidatus Obscuribacterales bacterium; assembly: GCA_964607945.1. Taxonomy (GTDB): domain Bacteria; phylum Cyanobacteriota; class Vampirovibrionia; order Obscuribacterales; family Obscuribacteraceae; genus JAGVKB01. Next base: position 4,024 of record CAZSNX010000260.1, on the reverse strand, counting down.
TTTGGCAATGCCAGGCGGTCGTAAGTTCTTGCGAACAGCTGCTAAAGAAGTAATTCGTGCAGGCATGGTAGTAAGCGATCGCGTCAAAGACATGGCCGCAGAGATACGTGAAGAAGCCAGCGATGTAGTCGCCGAGATCCAGGCCGAGCGCAAGGACACACAAAAGAAGCACGCGCACAAGTCGGAAGCTTAGGCTAGACCTTCCAATCAACTGAGATACCCGGCCCAAGCGGGCCGGGCGTCTAATTAGATCTAGGCTCAGCTTACGGGAGAACTTCAATGTCCGGACGCTTACACGCACAGTCCAGAGGGGTCGCGCATCATTTGCCGCACCGCACCCGACTGCGCGTGCCCAAGGAACATCGGACAAAAGGCCAGCTGGAGAATATGGCCGATGCGCTGCGGAAGGCTCCAGGAGTGCAAAGTGTAGACGTCAATCATCGAACCGGAAGCATCCTTGTCCATCATCATGAGCATCCTTCCATTTTCAATACCTTCGAAAAAACGATCGAAGAGTCATCTGGCGAGCTCTTTGAAGCGCTCGTGGAAGGAGGCAGCTTGCAAGTAGCTGGATTGACCTTTGCCGGTCACTTCATCGCCAACTTCGTGTCGAACCTGAATGAACAATTAGGCGAAGCCACTAACAAGCAGGTCAATTTAAGAACGCTGGCTCCCGCAGCCATGTTGGGGCTCGGATTGATGCGCCTGAAGCGCGGACAGGGCGAAGATCTACTAATGACCGTCTCTCCGATTGTTCTATTCTTCTATGCATTCGATCTTTATTGGCGATTCAATGTTGCTGAAAGAACGGCGACTTCAGAACCAAGCTCGCCTGTCGACAATCGACTATCAACAGCAGCTACTTAACTGAGCCCATCCCTTCCAAAGACACGGCAGCTCTAAATCATGGTCGCAAGAGATCTCCAGTCAACCATCGAAAGTAAACGATCCAGGCATTCAAAAGAGCTGTCATCCTTAAGCTCTACTGCGGCGACAGAGTCCAGGCGAAACAAATTCGCAAACGTTGAAAGCATCCGTTACGAAGTTATCCACGTCGTACCGGGACGAATCCGGCTCAAGATTGAAGACCTCAGACACGACGCGGATTTTGCTCAGCGTTTTCGTGGTCTATTGCTGGCACACGCGGGCGTTCGGCAAGTACGCATCAACGACTGGTGCGCAAGCGCGATTATTGAATACGCACCGGATGAATGCACACTCGGCAGCATACTGGATCGCCTCGATCAAGGTGGTGTCTGGTCGGTCGAGCCTTACATCGAACCATCCGGTAACATGCCGAAGAAGCCCTCACATTTGATCACCTGGCTGACGAGATTTATTGATGCGATCGAGCGCCTCGCTCCGGCAATCGTACAGCTTTCTGTCGGCGGGGCAGCTTTCGTTGCCGCGCTGTTCGAAATGCCTTTGGCAGTGACAAACACACTGGTGGCGGCATCAGTGGCACCAATCATAGCGCGGGCGCTGGATACTGCTGTCGAAGAAAAGCGCATCGGTGTTGATGCGCTTGACGGAATAGCTGCGGTGCTTATGCTGTCCAGCGGCAAGACTGTCGCGGCCGGATTCATGACTATGCTGATTGGTTTGGGCGAGTTCATAAGAGAGTTGACCGCCCAGCGCTGCAAGCGAATCATCGCCGACCTGCTGGGACTTGCCGGTCGTTCGGCCTGGATAGTGCGCGGAAAAAATCGCATATGCGTTCCGGCAGAACAAGTCTGCGTGGGCGATGTCGTCGTGGTATACCCCGGAGACATGATTCCGGTTGACGGTGTCATAATCAGCGGAGAAGCGGAAGTAAATCAAGCGAGCTTGACCGGTGAGTCCACCACGGTCGAAGTCGGACCAGGCAGCACTGTTTTCGCCGCTACTGTAGTGGTGGAGGGGAAAGTCTACTTGCGCTGCGAAGCCACCGGCAACGATACCAGAGCCGGCCTCGTAATCCAAATGGTGCAAAGCGCTCCGATTCACGAGACGAAAGTGCAAAATTACGCAGCTCTGATGGCCGATAAGCTGGTGATGCCTGTTTTGCTTGGAGCAGTTGGCTGTCTTGCCTTCACGAAGAATGTCCAGAAAGCCTTAAGCATTGTCATCTTCGATTTCGCCACCGGAGTGCGGATAGCTGCTCCCACGGCTATTCTGGCTTCCATGCAGAGAGCCGGACACCACGGCATTTTGATCAAAAGCGGCGGTGCGCTAGAACGGCTGGCGACCATCGATGCCATTTTGTTCGACAAAACAGGCACATTGACGGCCGGCAACCCGCACGTGACCGAAGTAATTACGCTCAGCAGCACGCCCAAAGAACGCATGCTCGAACTGGCCGCTGCGGTCGAGCAACGACTGCAACATCCGGCTGCGCGAGCGATCGTTCATTATGCCGGTCATCACAACCTCAAGGTTCTCGAACGAGCCGATTCTGAGCACATGCGCGGGCTCGGTGTCCGAGCTCAGGTTGACGGAGAAGATGTAATCGTAGGAAGCCGCCGCATGATGGAAGCAGAGTCGATAGACATGCGACCGGCCCAGGCAGCTGAGGCGGAAATACTTCGGCGCGGACAGTCGATGGCATATGTCGCCGTCAACGGTGAGCTGGCCGGATTAATCGCCTATGCCGATCGCCTTCGACCCGAAGCGCCGATGGTTATCGAGCAACTCAGGAAAAGGGGCATCAAGGAGATAGTGATGGCAACCGGCGACAACGAAGCGCCGGCCCGAGCGATGGCGCAAGCATCAGGCATCACCAACGTGCTCTCCGGGGCTTTCCCCGAGCAGAAGGCGGAGATGGTTAAAAGCTTGAAAGCACGCGGCTTTACAGTAGCAGTGATCGGCGATGGCATTAACGACTCTCCGGCACTCGTCCATGCCGATGTGGCGATCTCGTTGCACGGAGGCACTGACGCCGCGCGCGAGCACGCCGATGTTATCTTGACAGACGATGATCTCCGCCGGCTCCCCGAAGCAATTGATATCGCCCGCGGTGCAATGGGATTGGTCAAGCAGAATCTTACCTTTATCGCTGTTCCAAACGGAGTCGGTCTGGGTTTGGCCGCCTGCGGCATGATCGGTCCGGCCGGCGCCACCCTGCTCAATAACGGCTCGGCTATTCTGGCTGCAGTAAACAGTTTGCGTCCACTCTACAGCGATCAATGGGTTCATGGCGAACAAGACAAAGCGAAATAAGGCTCTGGCGGTAAGCGCTGGACTAGTGAGCCGGATGCCCGCAAGGAGACGACGTTGAGCCCGGACAAAGACGAGATAGCACGCCGATTCGGCCAGGCAGCTTCGGCCTACGCCAAAAGCCCGGGGCACGCGCACGGCTCAGATCTCAGCCGGCTGATCGAACTGGTGCATCCGCAACCGTATATGACCGCCATAGACATTGCAACCGGCGCCGGACATACAGCAGCAGCTCTCGCTCCGCTGGTGAATAGCGTAGTAGCCACCGATCTTTCACAAGGAATGCTCGACGAAACACAACGCCTGTTCACCACCCGCGGCATCACTAACGCCAGCGTCAAATTGATGGACAGCGAATCCCTGCAATTTCCAGACAGCTCTTTCGAGATCGCTACCTGCCGCATCGCTGCGCACCATTTTCTCAATCCGGCTCGGGCGATCGAAGAAATCGCGCGAGTCCTGAAATCAGGCGGAGTGCTCGGACTAGAAGACAGCTGTTCGCCGGCGGATGCCGAACTCGATCGATTCATCAACCTGATCGAGCTACTGCGGGATAAGACCCACGTCCGCGCATACACCGAGCGGCAATGGAGACAGATGCTGGAGAAGGCTGGATTCAAGATCACCACCGCAGAAACTTGCCGCAAATCGCATAACGTAGAAGAATGGCTCAACCGCCTGAATTCGACCGACCAGGAAAAGGACTGTGTGCACGCCGCGTTTTGTGCGGCCAGCGACTCAGCCAAGCGGTACTTCGAAGTCGCGCTAGAAAATGGCCGCGCAACCAGCTATACGGACGACAAAATCCTGATCAGGGCAGAAAAGAACT
>CAZSNX010000259.1:0-6610 GCA_964607945.1 uncultured Candidatus Obscuribacterales bacterium | reverse complement strand
TAAAGCAAGGTAGCTGGAGTGATTCGAACCAAACAACAGATGGATGTTTGGGGGCACAGACCGAGATTTGCTTTGACAGTCCGGTTTCTTCGAACACAAAGTCCTGCATCAGACCGAGCACTGTTGCGCCGGATGGATAATCGTAGCGCTTGCCATCATGGTAGTAAGAGTCAAAGGCGCATGCACCGCCGACTTGAGAACGCCGCTCCAACAGAGTAACGGCAAATCCGTTTCTGCTCAGGTAATTAGCGGCTACCAGCCCATTTATACCTGCGCCGACGACTACTACTCTGTCTTTCATACGACTGAATCCTCACTCAGGCAACCAGCCGGACAACTGTAACATTCAAGCCCTGCCCGTTTCCAGGGCAAGGCTTGAATTAAGACTACGACGTACTAGCATGAGTTTTGATTGTTCTGTCTTTTTGCCTTAACGCCCTCCTTTTCGTACATCTAGTTACTAGCCGGAACTTTCGATTCGCTTGGTCTTCCAATGTCTTGCCTTCAGGCGGCGCAGGAGACTTTGGAGCCCTCTGGCGGTTTAAGGCGGTCAAGCGTCAACCTGGCACGCCAGCTTACATAGGGATTCTCATCATCAAGAAGTAGCTGCAAGATTTGGTTGGAGACATTGTGATTCTCGGCCAAACGGAATCGGACATCAGGGCACTCGTCAAATGCGAGCGCGACCAAAGTGGCCAATCTGGTATTCCTGTTCTCAGCCACCGCCATCCGGACATCCGATTGTTCGGACGTCGCCAGACACGACAGGGTGTGTGCTTCAGTCTGTGGATTTTCAGCGATTCGCTCCAGTACTTCCACCTCATAACATTGCGCCAGGCGATTCAACATCCAGGTAGTTGTTGCCGGATCTGAGGCGATTGAGCACTTGAGCCTGAGATATTCAGTCTTCCAAGAATTCCTTTTGTCCGGGAGGCACTTCTTACAATCTACCGAGGTAACCTCTTGCATTCCCAACTCGATAAATCTTCTTAGTGCCTTTGTAGCTTGTTCTGAATACGCACCGTTGAGGTATTTATCCAGTCCATTAATTTCAGCTGCCGGTCTCATGGTCTCGGACCTCCCTCCTTGGACTCTTTCATCTAACACCGGTGGTGCGTAAAGGAGGCGCTAAGATTGGCGTAAAGAAAACGTAAAAATGTCCCGATAATTACAGCAGTCCGGGCGATTCCGGGTCCTTCAGGGGCGAAAAGTTCGGCTCGGCAATCTGACATAATGAACATTGGTATTGGGGGTAAATTGCCAATGAGAATTGTTTCGATCAGCCGCGGGCGTAAAGCTCTGTCGTTCTGCTTGTCCGCCGGCATTCTGGCAGGTAGCCTAACGGCGCAACTTAATCTTGCTGCTTCCGGTCAAAGCGAAGCACCAGCCGACAAATCTCCTCCGGCTGCTGCGACCGGCGACATTCAGAAGTTTCGCGACGAGATTCAACTAAAGGCCATGGAAGAGGCAGCAGACAAGATCTGTCTAGTCGCCTCCGATATGTATGCCGAAGCAAGCAAGGGCGGTGCGGCAGCCGAAACTCTCGACCATCCCCAGAAGCAAGCTGCCAAGTTATTACCGGCAGGCGTCAGCGGCTCCACCGATATCTCTTGGAGCGGAGATGCCAAACCTAGTAGCGACTGGTTGGGAGTCTTCGTCGCCGAACTGAACAACTGGTTTCCTTTGCTCAACGAAGAGATGTCGCAAATACTGCTGCCGGAAGACACTCAACCGGTAGTCAAAGATCAATGGGCACAAGTGCAAACCGATATCTCAAACGGTCAAGCTAATTACAAAAAACTGCAATCGCTGGTGCTTACTTCGCCGCCGGACGGGCCGACAATCGCGGAAGCATCGCGCTCGCTGTATTACAACATGCAGTCCGTCCGCAAGTCGATCACCGACATCTACCGGACGATTGAAGCCACCAATACCTCACAGGAAGGCGCACCCAGCACCTGGAAAGGAGTAGCCAATGCCGCTCCAAGCAGCGACGCTCCGCCGGGAACATCACCGGTGGAACCAAAGAACCAATCCACACCGCAGTTGAGCGGACATGCGATTAAAACGTCCGCCGGCATGCAGGAGCTCCACGAAGCGACTATTAAAATGTCCCGCACTTCCAGAGATCTGATGGGAGAGCTAGAGCGCTGGAATTTGTTGTGGGGACAACCACCGGCAGATAACGCCAATTCCGGAATGCTCTGGGGGGGCGGCTTGACCAAAGAGGAAGTTCTCTCTGAGTTTCGAGACATGCCCTTGACGGTCTTTACAAGCCCCAACTATGTCAAGTTTTTCTCCTATCGACTTCCGCCTCGCAAGAAATGGCTGCTTGTATACACCAGACAACTCGGCCAGTTAATCAACATGATGGCCAAGGTGATTGCTCAAACCGAGCCGCCTGATGACTCCGCCTCCGGCGATGCGGCGCAATGGTCTGAGATTAAATCACTATCCAGTGATATCGCGGCCCGCTACATCAATCTGTTTAACCTGGTCGAGGGCACTACCGACGATCGGCTCAAAAAGAGCATTCGAGCAGATCAACTCACGTTCGGCGAACCGGTAGCAGCTATCTATCAAGACGTGACTAAGATGGCGGAACTTCTTAGAGGTTATAACAGCAAGAAGGACTCCAATAAAGCAGCTTCCAAAGCCAGCTGACCTTAAGACTGATTCACCGCTGACTGGATACTACTGAGAGGCAGTCTTTGGATCTGGCTTAACGGTAATGGCAAGCACTGCTGCTAAGAACAACGAGCAAGACACGGCTAAAAGCGCACAGGCAAAACTTCCTGATTGCTTCTTTACCAGTCCGATCAGGTAAGGACCAGCGAAACCTCCAAGGTTGCCTACCGAGTTAATCAGAGCGATGCCGCCGGCAGCCGCAGCCGGCGGTAAGGACGCCGTCGGCAAGGCCCAGAATGGTCCAACCGTGCCCCAGATGCCGAATGCAGCGAAGCTCAATGCCAGCATAGCCAATGCCGGGGTCTGGCAAAACCCGGATAAAGCCAATGACACGGCCGCCATAGCCGCAGCCGCTGTTACGTGCCCCCGGCGCTCGCCGGTTGAATCAGAATGTCCGGCTACCACCAGCATGCCGGCCGCCTGAAACAATGCCGGAATAGTCGAAAGCAGAGCAGTCGTCGCATCATCTTTGATGCCGGTAGCTTGAATGATTTGAGGCAACCAGAGCTGAAATCCGTACATCCCCAATGTAAGCAAAAAATAGATTCCGGCCAGCCGCCAAACTCTCCAGCTACGCATCATCCCTCCACTGCGGCAGGACTGATCTGTAGCTTGCGAGATTTTGTCGGCATCAAGCTGCTCCAACAAACAACTGCGCTCCTGCTCGGTAAGCCAATCGGCATGTTCAGGCTTGTCAGTCAGATACCAGTAGGCGATCAGTCCAAGCAAGATCGGTATAGAGCCGGTCAACAAGAACAGCCATTTCCAGCCGGATAAGCCGCAAACTCCATTCATCGCCGGAATGCAAGCAGCTACTAGTCCGCCCAACACACCGGCCGCCGGGATTGCCGTCATGAAACGGGCAACAGCCAAACCAATTTTCTTCTTGGGAAACCAATAGGTCAAATAGAGAATCATGCCAGGGAAAAATCCAGCTTCTGCCACTCCCAACAAAAATCTCAGCACATAAAAGCTCATCTCATTTTGAATAAGAGCCATGGAGAGCGAGACAAATCCCCATACCACCATAATGAAGGCAATCCACCGCTTGGCACCAAATCTCTCGACCATGAGATTGCTTGGAATCCCAAAGAGAAAGTACCCGATGAAAAACACTCCGGCGCCTAATCCGAAGACTGCGTCATTGAAGCCCAGTTCGCGATTCATCTGCAGCGCAGCAAATGATACGTTTATGCGATCGAGATATGCCACCACATACAGTAGAAGCATGAACGGGATCAAACGTATAGTTACTTTGCCAAAAACATCTGATGCCGCCGCCATCGTGGCGCTGGCAGCCTCGCTTTTTTGCTCGCCGTGCAATTCGGTTACTCGCCTGTGTCCGATCACAGTCTATACTAGTACAGCTTCCTCGAGAATGTGACGATTTGGGAGATGGCGGAACCAAGAATTCAGACACTTGCCGACATTTTCTTACCGGAGTTTAGCAAGTTAACAGCAGTGATAGTTCCGGATACGGGTCCAACCTGGACTTATCGAGAGCTATCCGAGCAAGTTCAATACTTAGTCCAGGCTTTGCAGAAAGAAGGAATTCGCCCGAATGACGTGGCAATTCTCGTGCTGTCCAACGGGGTCGAGTTCATCGCAATGTTTCTGGCGCTGGTCTCTCTGGGAGCGATTGCCTTGCCGGTTAACCCGGCTTGCACTGCCGACGAGATTGGATTTGCAATTGAAGACTCAAACGCCGCTCTTGTCGTTGCCCACAGTCAGCAGGAGAACGCTGCTGCAGCTGCGAAACGATCGCTGGTGCGCTTTGCTGAGATCTCACTGGAGCAAGAGCTGACCGTTAGAGTTGATTTCTCATCACCAGACTCTGCTTGCAGCAAGCAATCATCCAATCGCCCAGATGATATCGCGCTGATCCTCTATACGAGCGGCACAACAAATCGCCCAAAATCAGTTCCTATCACTCATCGAAATATTGCGGCATCCATCCACAATTTTGCAAGCTGGTTCAATCTCACGCCGAACGACAACGCAGTGGTGGTGATGCCACCATTTCATGTGCATGGATTAATCGGCGTGACACTGGCCACACTCTATTCCGGGGGAACTGCAATTGTGCCGCCAAGATTTTCAGCATCCACCTTTTGGGAAGACGTCATTGATTATGGAGCAACCTGGTACAGCGGCTCCCCCAGCATTCATCAAATCTTGCTCAAGCGAGCCGACGAAGACCAAGCACCGTCAGGATTGCTCAGATTTATCCGCTCTTCCAGCGCTAAGCTACCACCGGCGGTGCGAAAGCAGGTTGAGAATCGATTTGAAACTGTCATGATTGAAGCATATGGTATGACGGAAGCGAGCAATCAGGTTTCAGCTAATCCGCTCCCGCCGCTCGAGCGCAAATTCGGCTCGGTCGGCTTGCCGGCCGGCTCGAAAGTAATGATACTCGATGACAAGAATGCCAGGTCGCCGGCCGGACAAGTCGGTCAAGTATGTATTAGCGGTCCAAATGTTACCGCCGGCTACCTCAACGCACCGGAATCCAATTCGCAGGTCTTTTTCGACGGGTGGTTCAAAACCGGTGATCTAGGCTATCTAGACAACGAAGGATACTTGTTCGTCACCGGCAGAATAAAAGACCTGATCAATCGCGGCGGTGAAAAAATCTCTCCGCTTGAAATTGAAAACATATTGCTCGAGCATCCAGCTGTTGCCGAGGCCGTATGTTTTGCTGCGCCTCACGAAATTTACGGCGAAGAGGTTCACGCAGCGATAGTCGCCAAGAATGAAGCCGACACCGATGAAATACTTTCTTTTTGCCGCCAGCACCTGGCCGAATACAAAGTGCCCAAAGTGCTCCATATCGTTGGTGAACTGCCAAGGAACGCTTTGAATAAGATTCAAAGGAATCTGGTGGCAGCAATGTTCAACAAATAGCCTATCTACCGAGTCACTACAACTCGGTGTCGAACAACCGGCGCCTGCCCATGTGAATAGGTCGGAAAAGCGCCAAAGGCTCCTTGATTAATGGAGTCGTGCATAGCTGGCGGATAACCTGCCAGTGCACCGTGCCGATTCGGAGCTTGCGATGAATAGAGCCCAGGCGCAACGGCAGGAGCGCTTGCAGCATTGGCATACGGCATGGCTTGATAAGTACCGCTCTGCATACCGATATAACTCCCCGCCGGAGTGACTGGAACCGCCGCATTATATGCAGGCGCCCAATTGCCTCCGTTAGTCCCGGCAACAACTATTCCATTTTGCTGAAACTGCGGCTGCCCTCCGCCCGGCAAAGCATATCCGGCTGACTGTCCATAGATAACCGGCGGCCCGACCTGCGCATAACCGTTGGATGGATAGGGTCCGCCACCATAAGGACTCTGCATGACTTGCCTGGCATAGCCACCGGCTTGGCTGGCATTGAACTTCTGATTCTCAGATCCGGTTAAAAAGCCGTTCTGCATAACTGGTGCCGGCCCGCTCACCGCCGCTGAATTCTGAGCTTGCTCTACCGGCACAACCGATGCCGGCTGCTCGCCGGCAGTTCCACTGGCATTTTCTTGATGTTTTAGCGAATAGATAAAGTTAGACCAAAGAACAATTCCGTAAAGAATTGCCAACACAATCAAGAATGGCTTCAAATTGCGCTTTTGAAGCAAAAGCTCCTTAAGCGGCTTCGGCTTGAGCGATCCCTGCCATTGGTCACTCTGACTTGGCTCGGGGCTGTTCATCGACTTGATCGACGCTGTAATTAGGCTGTGCAAGCCGGCATTGAGCTTGGTCAGTGAAACAGCCTTAAAATGTGGCGTTAGCTCCATGAATAGTTCTTGTATTACTCCATAAAGGGATACGGAATCCGGTCTCCTGACCCGTCCAAGATTGCTTGCCGGCTTACTGTTTTGTGAGCTTGCCGAACTTGCGTTGCCGATTCCGCTTTGACTCATGAAGATACTTC